>CAZFNE010000004.1:31831-33689 GCA_964520335.1 uncultured Methanosarcinales archaeon
GATTTGTTTTGTGCAAGAGCATCATAAGTACTTGTCAGGTTTACCCCTTTTTGTTTTTCATAAGAAGCTGAATTTTTAGAATTAGAAGAAGGACCAAAAGAATAATCCGAAGAACCAGAAGGTTGCGTTTCAGAACCGGCTTTTACAGTTGTTGTGCTAGAAACATCCTCGTAAATCAGCTTCCCATTATAATAAGTTGTATAGGTGAGAGCCAGAGGGTCAACCGAATCAAAAACTCTTTTCTGAGTGTAAAGAGTAGCTCCGTTAATTGAACTTGCAAGGGCAGGGTTTGTCAGGATATTAAGAGGGCCATTTGCGTAATGCTGCCAGGGCCCATAAATGAATGTCCTCAGGTTTGTAGCTCCAAGTACAAGATTGGAAGTTGAATCCAGGCCCGAGGAATTTTCGAGACTGAGCTCGTATTCTCTGACAAGTTCTTCGAGGAGGGGCTCTCTCGAAGTAATAAGGGTCGAGAGCTTCAAGCTGCTGTTAAATTTTTTT
This sequence comes from uncultured Methanosarcinales archaeon, assembly GCA_964520335.1. Lineage (GTDB taxonomy): Archaea > Halobacteriota > Methanosarcinia > Methanosarcinales > Methanosarcinaceae > Methanosarcina. The sequence goes on from CAZFNE010000004.1 coordinate 32,333, forward strand.
CCGGATTCGAGATTTACAAGGGCATAATCAAGAGATGGAATCTCGAAAATATAATAAATGGTATAATTTTTATCCGTAGGGGAAATTTCTCGCTGCAAAGTCCCTTCAACTTTTCTTATTTTTATCTGTTCAGGCTTCAGGATGGGTTCGATATTTACAGCGTATTGCATAAATGTATGAGTATTGTCCTGATAGTTTGCGGATAAAAGCTTATTAAAAGAATTTGCTGTGATATCTTTTATCGGGTTAGTGTCAATCATAAACCATTCAGAAGCTTTGAGGTCATCCCCGTAATAAAGATCAACAGACGCATACCCTGAAGTTGCACTTTCAGGAATTCTAACATTTTCTCTCAGAGAGGCTCTTTTTAAAAAGCCTGTAGCTATCCCATAATTTATGTTTTTGATTTTTTTGCCTGAGCCGTCCTTTACAACCAGGATAACATTTTGTTCTTTCCAGAGGGATTCTATTCTTCCCCAAACATCAGAGGGCAGATCTATGGAAATTTGAAGAGTATCCCCCTTTTCAAGATTCTGGTTTTTCAAGCCCAGGACAAAAGAATCTTTGGAGAATTTCTCAACTGGTTTTCCTTCAGGCAGGATTACAGGATGTTCTCCCTGCCATTCAAGGGCTTCCATCCCTGCATAATTTAGACAGCGAGTAAGATCGGATGCAGCTAAAGAGACTGCTGTCTGCCTGGGATCACTTTTCTTTGTCGTGTAAATTGTTTCAGCAACTTCGCTGTCCATTTTCAGAAGGTAAACTGAAGTAAAGGTTGCAGCAAGCACAATAAAAATTCCGATTACAGCAAACGGAATATATGCTTCTGAATCCTGAATAAAAGACAACAACTCTTCAGGCGCCCTTCTTCCCATGTAACCCTCCCAAAAAAGGAAATAAAAAAGAAAAATCGTCATTTGGAAAAATGTTCTAAAAATAATTAAAGAGTTTAACGCATAAATAATTTGCTTTGATTGGGAAACTGCGGTAAAAAGTAATTTTAAATAATCAAAGTTGCGAGGGCGGGAACATACCCTACAACAAGCTGCAGGGTATTAGTATGGAATAAAATCAAGTTCTACAAACTTGAATTCTTTAGTGTCGCACCCTTCACGGGTGTGTGGATTGAAATGGGAATCCTATACCGTCATCTGATATACCATTAAGAACCTATCCGAAAAGTCAGAATACACGTTGAAAAGCTTAACAGGCTTATAATGTCTAAGTATCTACTCCATGTGTATATCCCTTACTGTGAAAGTACAATGGGTCAAACATTTTTTGGATAGCCTCTCAACCCACCCTAAAAAATGAAGAGCCATCTTCTTTGTTTATATCCCCAATATACTCACGGTAT
>CAZFNE010000005.1:0-33026 GCA_964520335.1 uncultured Methanosarcinales archaeon
CGCGAACATACCCCGTTGCTTGCAGCGGGGTGCGCCCTCGCAACTTTGATTTTAAAGATATTGTAGGAACAGAAGAAGTCACTTTGATAATAAACGAAATCGAACATCCTCGCAAAGTTGAGGAAGGAAAAACAGCTTATGTTAAAATCAAATTGGAGGTGGTTAGCCCACCATAAACAGGCTGTCAGGCAATTCAATTTTGAGGTAAAAATGAAAAAAAAGCATTAAGACCTTTAAATTGAAAAAGAAAGAATTCGTTTCTATGACAGTAATTGTCGGGCAGCCTCTAAATTGCGAGATATTCATGACCATCTACGCTCCGATTTAGGAACTCAGTAAAATAAGTATCTATTGTAATATATTTTTAAAAATTTTCAGACCTTTTAAAATCAAAGTCGAGGTCTTTTTTGATCACAATGTGATTATAAACAATTAGGGGGAATAAATATGCCAGAATATTTAGCACCAGGGGTATATATTGAAGAAGTCGAAATAGGGGCAAAACCTATCGAAGGCGTAAGTACAAGTACTGTCGGCTTTGTGGGATTTGCAGAAAGGGGTCCGCTTAATAGACCGACTCTGGTTACGAGTTTTGCGGAATATCAGCGTATTTTTGGGGGATATCTTACTGAAAATCCGGAATATAATAATGTACGCTGGCTTCCTTATGCCGTAGATGGATTTTTTAGCAATGGAGGCAAGCGGGCGTATATAGTAAGAGTAGCTGGTACAGGTGCAATGGCCTCTTCTGGTTTTATACCTGATGTATCAAATTTCACAGCACGTCTGATCGTAGATACAGCTAAAGAAAATTCTAGTTTGGGAGTGAAAGTTGATAATTTAGCAGGCTTAATGCAAGGAGACATTCTATTTCTTACAGACGGAGCCTCTTCGGAGTGTATCATACTTAAATCTATAACTCCAGCAAAATTCCTACGCCTGAAATCTAAGCTGATCGGCACGTATAAAGAATCGGATGAAATCAATAGATTAGAACCTACAACTCCTGTTTATCCGGTAAAAAGCGTATCCGAAAATCGCTTAGAAATTATCGTTGACGGTGATCCAGGTTTTGATTCTAAGGATTTAATCCTATTCAGTGATAATAATCCGGAATTGTGCGATGTAAAATCGGTAGAAAATTTAGCCACTACACCCAGTACAACAAAAATCACATTGAAGACAGAGTTAAAAAACCAACACACTGGAAATGGGAATATACGCAAATTCTCCTCTCCTGATCCTCCCGTAAAGGTTAAAATACTCAAAAGCGTGAACACTGGAGAAGAAGTTATCCCTATCCCGCTGGATGAAAATATAAATTTTAATGCTTATGATGCTCTCAAAATAGGAGAAGAAAATCTCCTTATAGAATCAGCCGAGAGTGGTAGTCTTCTTTTCTACAAAGGGAATCTCCAGTACCAACACAGTAAGGGTACAGAAATAAAGAAGCTGGCTATTCAGGTTACTGCTTCCAGCAAAGGAAGCTGGGGGAACTATATTAAAGTTATTGTAAAAAACAGTTCTCTATCTAAACCCAAAATAACAAACGGTAACTTGGTTGAAAAAAGCATTACATTGAGTACAGTTAATGATATAGAAAGAGGCACCATACTTAAGATTGAAGTAAACGGAGAAAAACCTCTATTCAAAGTTGTAGAAAAGGTAATCAAGGAAAGAAAAGAGGTAGTTCTTGACAGCACTATTAATGGAGTAGCTCTTGGAGACCTTCTTAAAGATACAACGAATGTTTCGACAGTTGAATTTGATCTTGAAGTCATCTTTAAAGACCATGAGGAGGAGGTCTTCAAACACCTTTCCATGAGCAGTTATCACAGCCGCTATATAAAAAATATCATTTCCGAAGATAGTTCACGCTTCGTCAAAATAGAGAATACAAGCATTAGTAAGATTCTTACTGAAAAATGTCCTAAAATTACAGAAGGTAAGGAACCCGGCTGGCTTCTTGAGGGAGGTGAAGATGGAACCCCAACACAAGTTGAGCCAATCGATGAAATCTATGCAGGCAAAGATAAAGATAAGGACATTCCTGAAGAAAGAAAGGGCATCTATGCTCTGAAAAACAAAGAAGATATAAGTATAGTTGCAGTTCCAGGCATTGCCACACAGACAGTACAGGATAAAATTATCACGTTGTGTGAAGAGCTGAAAGACCGATTTGCAGTTCTAGATCCTTATGAAGATACTGATTCTGAGAATGTTCAGGTACAGCGGAATTTATATGATTCTAAATACGCTGCCCTTTATTATCCATGGATTCAGGTATATGACCCTGTAACAAAAAAACAGATCAATGTTCCACCAAGCGGTCATATTTGCGGCGTTTATGCACGTAGTGATAACGAAAGAGGAGTCCATAAGGCTCCAGCGAATGAAAAAATTAACGGGGCGCTTGGGCTGGAGAAAACAGATAGCGGTGACGCAAGAATTATTACAAAAGGTCTACAGGAAGTTCTAAACCCGAAAGGAATTAACTGCATTATTCCTTTCCCTGGAAGAGGCATCAGAGTTTGGGGGGCTCGTACTATTTCCAGCGAACCACTATGGAAGTACATAAACATTCGCCGACTTTTTATTTATGTTGAAAAATCTATTGAAAACGCTACGCAGTGGGTTGTTTTTGAGCCAAATAACGAAAGGCTTTGGGCAAGAGTAAAACAGACTATTACTCAGTTTTTAACAGGGATCTGGAGAGAGGGAGCTCTCATGGGAACTACTCCAGAGGAAGCGTTTTTTGTAAAATGTGATAGGACCACGATGACCCAAGATGATATTGATAACGGGAGATTGATCATCCAGATAGGCATTGCACCAGTTAAGCCGGCGGAATTTGTCATATTTAGGATTGCTCAGTGGGCTGGAGGGTCTGCAGCCACAGAATGATAAGGGAGTGTGAAGAATGCCAGAAAGAAAAGATCCTTACAGGAACTCCAGGTTCCTGCTTGAAATCCATGGAATTGTCCAGGCAGGTTTCAGTGAGGTTACGATTCCGGATACTACAACTGATCCGATTGAATACAGAGAAGGGAACGAGGATGCATCAGTACGAAAGCTTCCTGGTTTAACCAAGTATGGAAACCTGACTCTCAAATGGGGAACAACAGACTCTAAGGAGCTCTTTGAATGGAGAAAGCAAGTGATTCAAGGGAAGATGAAGGATGCAAGAAGGAATATAGCGGTAATTCTTCGGGATGAAGAAGGGAATGACGCTGTTCGCTGGGAATTTAGAGATGCATGGCCAACCAAATACGATGCTCCTGACCTCAGTGCTAAAGGTACCGACGTTGCAATCGAAACTCTGGAAATAGCTCATGAAGGGATGGAAAGGGTAAAATGAATCTTCAGACAGAGTTTGAATTTATTCTCAGCTCCGGTTATGTAGATGAGAACGGAAATGTTCATAGAGAAGGAAAAATGCGTCTTGCAACTGCGGCTGACGAGATTTTGCCTTTGAAAGATCCGAGGGTGCAGGCAAATCCTGCGTATCTGACCATTATTCTACTCTCCAGGGTTATTACAAAACTTGGGGAACTTCCCTCAGTTAATACAAGGGTAATTGAAAATTTATTTGTTTCCGACCTGGCGGACCTTCAGGCTCTTTACCAGAGTATTAATGAAACTGGCTCTGATAAAATAAAGGCAATGTGTCCAAGTTGCGGGCACCCTTTCGAGGTGGAAATAAACAACCAGGGGGAATGAGGAGCTACCCCCTCGATAGGCTATACGAGGAGGTAGCTTTTTTAGCTTATTACTTCCACTGGGATCATGAAACCATCATGAATATGGAGCATAAAGAAAGGCAGCGCTGGTGTCAGGAAATAAGTAAGATAAACAAGCAATTAAATTCCAGCCAGAAAAGCGAAGAGTCACGCGGGAAAAGTATTTTAGAATTTTGAGAGTTAAATCTTGAAGTTAAAAATATAAGGGGAGATATGAAAGAGAAAAGCATATCCCATGACTTAAGACCTTCTGATCCCTATTCTGCTTATAATTTTTTAGTGGAGATAGATGGAGATGGTTTTGTAGTAGGGGGTTTTTCAGAAGTTTCAGGTATAACTGTTGAGACAGAAGTTGAGACAATCAGGGAAGGAGGTGCCAACAATATAGAATACAAATTTCCTAAGAGCACAAAATATTCAGACATCACATTGAAGCATGGAATTACAGATTCAGACGTGCTGTGGAACTGGTACAGAGATGTTATGAATGGAAAAGTCAGGCGAAAAAATATAACTATCTTTCTGCTTGGTCAGCTGGGTAATGAAAGCCTAAAATGGGGATTTTTTGACGCTTACCCGATTAAATGGGAAGGCCCAGTTTTCAACGCATTAAACGGTACCATTGCAATTGAGACACTGGTAATAACTCATCATGGGTTCGGAAGGATCAAATGAATTTTTGTTTGAAGGGGATAAGTACAAAACCGGTGAAATGTCTGGAAAATAAACCTTACATGATGAAAACTGGAAACAAAAGAATAAAGAAGAGGATATCATCTGAAAGTACGCACGGAATCAAATTTTTCCCAGGAACTTGTGGATCAGCCCTTTCCCAAAAAATAATAGGAAAGTATGATATTTCCAAAAAACCCTGTGGAATTTTTCCAAACTTAATATTTCACAAATTTAAAACAACCAGTATTGTAGTAACAAATATTGAGTATCTAAATGCCGGAGATAAATACTTCACATTTCACTTCAATCTAGTTTCCTATCCTGTGAATAGAAGAAAAGTAGAGATGATTGATAGAGTCTTCGGCAATTTAACTGTACCTTTATTTATAAAGTATATTTATCGGAAACACTCAAATGTATTTGGCAGTTTATCGAGATCAAAAGAATATGGAAGTAGTCCTTGTCGTATAAGCTATCGGAAAAAAAAGAAGCCAGATTCTGGCATTATAACTCTGCAGTTTCCAACACAAAAACTAGTTTCCAAGCTTCTTTATTCAAAGAATGAAATAAAAGGTGAAAATTGGGAAATAAAAAAATTAGAAGTATTGAATTTCAGGAATTCAGGATCTGACAGGAAAATAAGCACTTCTTTCCATCATACTTCCTTATCTCGATCTTCTTTGGAAAAGCCCTGGATTTCAGAAGATGTTCGTGTAAAAAAATCGGATACATGGAATTCTCATGCTTTGTACCTCAAAAGCGAATATCTCAGCAGGATTCTTAAAATTACTATTTCAGAAATACTGAGTTTTAGGTATTTGGAGATTTACAGGCAAGCTAACACTCCTTTCTATCATGTTTATTTGCCCCTGAAGTCTTTTAAATATCTTTTATTTCCAGAAGATACTCATGTGAATATACTAGATTCTTATAACTCCCCTGTATTTCCATCCGGGATAGGAAAATTTGGCAAAATCTTCAAAACCATTACTTCAGAAATGTCGAATTTCAGGAACTCAGAGTTTCACAGGAGAGCTATCCTATCTTTCCAGCGTATTTCTTTATCCCCAAGTTTTTTAGAAAATTCCGGGACTTCAGAAGATATTAGCATGAATTTACCGGACACCTGGTACTATCATGATTTATCCCTCAAAAGAAGAGACTCCAACGAAATTCTTGGAATTGTCATAGGGAATATTTTGAATCGTAAGTATTGTGGTTTTTTAGGGACTGTCAGATTGAATAACCAAAAAGCTGATTTCCCAATAGGGAAGCTTCTTCGCAGACAAAAAACCAGCAAGTTAGCAATGCATACATATGAAGATACTGATCTGGAGAAAAACGTCTGGTATAAATCTTCTTTTCTCGAGAATAATACCGTTCTGGAACATACTGGTTTCTCTCATGAAATTAAAACTGTAGGTCAAACCGTAGTGAAGGATTTGGGAAATCCTGCTGCTGGAAATAAGCAGGACATTATATTGAGAAGACCTGTGATATATGCTTCAACAGAAGATTCTGACGTCTTTGAGAAATATGGTTCTGAATCTATTTCAAAAAATGCTACTCATATCCCTTCTAAAAAAGAGAAATCCTTTGTAGTAAGTTCTGGTGAAATGAATACGATTGCCGACAAAGTCTACAAGCTTCTTGAAGCAAAGCTCTTAATCGAAAAAGAGAGGAGGGGGCTTAGATAAATGGAGAGAGCTAAAATTCATGTCCTTGACGAGAATGATAAGATAATAAAAGATCTTGAGGTCATGTTCAACCCAACAGAACTCTCAAATTCCATAAGTGTTAGCTGGGAAGGAGAAAAAGGAAAAATACAATTTAAAGAAACAAACTTTGAAAGTCTTACCCTTGACCTTTTCTTTGATTCTTACGAAGAAGGAGTTGATGTTCGGGAAGATCATAAAACTGGAGATGGAAGAAACATTATTGGAATAAAAAGAATTTCTGAACTTGCGATTCCTTCAGAAGAGGGAAAGGTTAGAAAAAAACCCCCTGTATGTTTGTTCAGCTGGGGAAAATTCTTTTTTAAAGGTGTTATCGAGAGGGTTGAACAAAATTATATTATGTTTCTTCCAAACGGGCTTCCTGTAAGAGCAAAGGTAAAGATTACAATGAAAAACGTACAGGGCCTTAAGGACGTACTTAAACTAAATGGCATCGAAGCATGCAGAAAAGTCAGAATCGTCAACGAAGGAGATCGCCTGGACTTAATAGCTGCGGAAGAATTAAAAGATCCAGCTAAGTGGGACTTGATTGCCACTTTAAATAATATTGCTGACCCTCTCAATTTCCCTGCTCAAGAGGACATGGGAAAAGTCCTGATAATTCCAGATAAGGGATAATAGTTAGAGAACTTTTGGGTAAGGGGATTTAATTGCCAGAAGAAAAATACTCAACAATACCTGCTTTCAAAGTTGAAGTTGATGGGAAAGCAATCTCAGAAGGAGCTCTGGCTGCATTTGAAAGTGTGATGTTTGAAGACGAGATAAACACAGCTTCTACATTTGTCCTGAGACTTTCAAGTTTTGATTTTAAAGAAGGAAACTGGAAGTTTATAGATCTAGAAGAGTTTAAAATAGGGAGTGAAACCAAGCTGTATATGGGTATGGACAGCGAAAAACCAATGATGACAGGAGAAATTGTTGCTATCGAACCATACTTTGGGAAAGATATGTCTACTGTTGAGATCAGGAGTTATGACAAACTTCACAGGCTCTCGTTTGGAAAAAAACAAAGAACCTTCTCCAATGTAAAAGATAGCGATGTAGCTTCTGTAATTGCAGGCGACTGGGGTCTATCTTCGCGTGCAGAGAATACGCAAATAACCCATCAATACCTATGTCAGAGTAATCAGAACGATCTTGAATTCCTGCTGGAAAGAGCCAGACGCATCCGATATGAACTCTTTGTCGAGGACAGTACCCTGCTTTTCAGGCCTTCAAAAGAGGACGATTCGCCATCTTTGACTCTTGAATACAAAGTTGGCCTTGATGAATTTTGTGCAAAAATAAGAGCTCTTTATGAGGGCAGCGAGTTTCTGGTTAAGGGCTGGGATTTTATAAAAAAGAAATCGATCTCCGCAATAGCAAAAGAAGAAGATAAAATCTCGGACATGTCTGCTAAAGAAACCACGGCAAAAATGACCAAGTCAGCTTTTAGGTCCAGTTCGTCATATTCGGCACTTATAGATGAACAATTAGAAAACCCTTCAGAAGCCGAAAAGCTTGCGATTGCACACTATAATGCCAGTCTTACACGTTCTGTATGTGGGGAAGGAAAATGTGCTGGGATCCCAGAATTAAAGGCTGGAAAAACGATTGAGGTAAAAGGGATAGGGAGATTTAGTGGGATTTATTACGTCACTTCAACGTGCCATATTATTGACAATAATGGTTACAATACTTCTTTTAAAGTGAGGAGAGTAGGAGTATGAGCTTACTAGACCTTGTGGAAGGGCCTGAAACTAAGAAAAAAATATATGGGGTGGTTGTGGGAATTGTTACGAATAATAAAGATCCTGAAAAGCTGGGAAGGGTTAGAGTAAAATTTCCATGGTTAAGTGATAAGGACGAATCCAATTGGGCAAGGGTAGCATCTCCAATGGGGGGCAAAGAAAGAGGCATTTTTTTTCTTCCTGAAGTAGATGATGAGGTTCTTCTAAGTTTTGAGCAGGGGGACATTAACAGACCGTACCTTATAGGTTCACTCTGGAACGGAATAGATAAGCCTCCAGAAACCAACACTAATGGGAAAAATAATTTAAGGCTTATAAAATCCCGCAGTGGGCATCTAATAAAAATTGATGATACAGCAGGTAACGAAAAAATAGAAATAATCGATAAGACCGGAAATAATCAGATTCTAATTGATTCTGCAAAAAATAAGATGTCTTTTAAATGCGATGGAGATATCGAGATATCTGCAACGAAGGGTACAATAACATTTAATGCAAAGAAACTTGAACTCAATTCTTCTGCTTCAACAACAGTTAAAGCCTCTTCCGGAATGGATCTTAAGGCTTCAGGAAATTTGAACATTAAAGGATCGACAATAAATCTGAATTAATGCTGGAAAACACCTTTAGTATTGATTTATTGAAAGCACTAGCATTTATTCGATTAATCCAAAGAATAAAGAGACTTAACTAAAAATGAGTCTCAATTCCTTTTTTCAGGGGGTATTAGTTATTGGGTCTTCCTGCAGCTAAAAAGGGGGATAAGGTCGCTGCAATCGATATACACATTGTTATGATTCCATCACCTGGAGGGCTGGTTCCTACTCCTCTTCCTCATCCTTTTACAGGCATTCTAGACAACAATCTTAGCCAAAACGTGAAAATTATGGGTCTTCCGGCTGCAACAGTGGATTCTCAAGCTTCAAATCAACCTCCCCATATCCCACAAGGAGGACCCTTTCAAAAATCTCCTTCAAATAAAGCAATAATAAAACTTGGAAGTGCTACTGTAAAGATAAACGGGAAAATGGCAGCAAGGAATGGGGATAAAGCAATGACATGCAACGATCCTTCAGATCTGCCGGCAGGAACGGTAATTGCAACAGGAACCGTTTTTATAGGGTGAGGGAACATGGGAAAAGATTTCCTAGGGGTTGGTGTGAGTTTTCCTTTTCGGACTGAGGGAGGTAAGCTCAGCTGGTCAGAGTATGAAGAATCTATTGAAGAGTCGATAAAAATCATCCTGAGTACTGCAAAGGGAGAAAGGCTTATGAGGCCCGATTTTGGATGTGGACTTCCCGAGCTTGTATTTTCCGGTAATAACACATCTACGGCTTCCCTGGCAATATTCTATGTTGAAGAGGCCCTCAAAGAATGGGAGCCGAGAATTGAACTTATTAACGTTGGTGCTAACTCCGATGTAAAGGATAGCAGCAGATTGAATCTTGAGATCGAATACAGGGTTATTTCGACAAATAATCGGTATAATCTTGTATATCCTTTTTATCTGGAGAGAGGATAAATGGAAATAGAAACACCGGTTCTGCGCAACCAAACTTCGGAGGATATTTACAAAGAAGCTCTCGAACTTGCAAGAATATATTGTCCTGAATTAGATATATCTAAGGACAACAGTAACTATTTTGATCAAAATGACCCGGTACTGATAATATTCAAAGTTTTTTCGAAAATGACAGAGTTCTTGTTGGTCCAGGCAAATAAAATCCCGGACAAATACCGCCTAGCATTTCTTGATTTCATAGGTCTGGAGCTTCTGCCTTCAAGCCCGGCAAAAGTTCCACTAACATTCTCTCTTTCTGAAGGTTCTTCAGATGCCTATGTGCCTGCTGGAACAGCTGTAGCTTCTTCAAAGGACCCATCAGTTGTTTTTGAAACATCACAGGACCTGAGTGTTGTAGCTTCAGGTCTAAATTCCGTTTTTTCTCTAAATCCCTGGGAGGATAAGTACACCTACCATGAGGAAGCTTTGTCTGGTAAGGAAAATGGATTCTATATATTTGGATGTGATATTTCAGAAAAAAAACTTGACCATGTACTTTATCTGGGAGACGATACTCTACTGGACTTAAGAAGAGAAGCAAAAGTAATGATCAGTTTTAATGGAAAAAATTTATCAAAAAAATATTTTGATTGCTGGGTCGATGGAAATAGCAATCCTCTTAAAATAAATAATGAAATTCCCATAGATCCTTCAACTGAAATTTCAGTGTCTCTCTCCATACCAAAAATGGATAAGACCTCTGTTAATGGTGTTAATAGCTTCTGGATTGCTGTTAAGCCGGAGGAGAATGAGCAAATAGTTAATAAATTAGCCCTTCCTGAAATTTCGACAATTGCCGCAAGCGTAAGTGTTAATGGAATTATTCTTGATCTGGCTTTTTTCAACAATGTCCCCCTGGATTCTAAAAAAGGATTTTATCCTTTTGGAGAAGGACCTAATAAAATTGGAGACACTTTTTACGTAGGGTCAGAAGAGGCTTTTTCAAAGGAAGGAGCTGAGATAAGCTTAGATGTAACTGCAGTGAAAAAGGATGTCATTAAAAGTGCTATTCTTCTCTGGGAATACTGGAATGGCAGCAAATGGAATAAACTGGAGATCCAGGCAAATCCTGAGAAGGATTCTGTAAAGAGTTTTCAGGAACCCGGTTCGATAAAATTTATTTGTCCCTTTATACCGATTGCCGAGATTAATGGGCAGCTAAACAGATGGATACAAGTCAGGCTTAAATCCGGAAATTACGGGACGGCTGGAGGTATTGAACAAAATGACACTGGAGCTATTGTTGAAAAATTAGGCAATGCTATTGATGTTGAAAATAGAGATAAATTTAAGCGTCAGTTAACAGACGCACTCAGTGCAAGTCAAATAGCTTTCGGATTCGAGTATAAAAAGGAAGATCTTAATCCACCCTTTATAGAATCTATAAACATCTCATATAACTATAATAACGTAGCACTTAAAAGAAAAAAGCGATTTAACAGTTTCAAATTTGAAGATTTTACAGCGGGGGATCCCTATATTCCTTCTGAGGGGATGCCTGCTCTTTATCTTGGTTTTAAGGAGAATATAGCCGATACTTTCCTCAATCTCTTTTTTGCAGTTAAAGAACAGTTTTATAATGAAAAACAAGAAAACATTTGTTTAAAAGATGAAGATTGCACCAGTGCAAACCAAAGTAGTGTGATCAGCCTTGCATGGGAATTTTTTGGAAGCGACGGTACTTGGAGAGAATTTGGGGTTGAAGATAATGAAACTAGATCTCTCAGGACTGGAGGTATTGTAAGTTTTCTTGTTCCTTCTGAAATACAAAAAAGCTTTAACTTTGGGAAAGAACTGTACTGGATCAGAGCCAGGGTTAAAAGCTCAGAGAAAGTCGCCTGCCCAAAACTAAAAGGCATTTTCCCCAATACCGTATGGGCTTTAAACTGCTTTACTATTGAGAATGAGATTCTGGGCTCTGGAAATGGAGAACCTAATCTTTCTCTTTCCTTTTCAAAGAAGCCTATACTTGAGGGAGAGATAATAGAAATCAAAGAACCGAGCATACCCTCCAGTGACGAGCTGAGGTCATTTGAAGCTGAGGGTAAAGATGTTTTGAGAATAAAGGAAGAGACTGGTGAGATAAAGGAAATATGGGTTGTATGGAATAGAACAACTGACTTTGCACTTTCCAACTCTTTAAGCAGGCATTACATGTTGGATCGGGCGAATGGTATAATTATTTTTGGGGACGGAACTCACGGAATGATACCTACCAGAGGGAAAAACAATATCGTTGCAAGGAAGTATCGAAGTGGAGGAGGGAAAGAAGGAGATGTAGCTTCAGGGATCCTAACATCATTAAAAACTACTATACCAAATATTGAAAATGTGACAAATAATGTTTCATCTTCTGGAGGGACTGACCAGGAAAGTCTCGAAAGCGTGATTAACCGTGGTCCCTATACGCTGAAAAATGGGGGGCGTGCAGTTACCAGAGAGGACTTTGAATGGCTTTCTTATGAGGCATCCCAGTATGTTGCAAAGGCAAAATGCATTACAGAAAATGGGAATGTAAATATCATTATTGTTCCCAGATATGAGGGAGATATTCCACTTCCGGAAGCTGGTCTTCTAGATTTGATTAAGAACTATTTGAAGGAGAGGGCTCTGGTTACAGTTTCTGATATAATCTCAGTGCTTGGTCCTGAATATGAAACAATTGATGTTGAAGTTAAATTCAAACTAGCTCCCTTAGCTCAAAGCAAGATTGTTACTGACAAAGTAAAAGAGAGAGTAAAGCAGTTCCTGCATCCTTTGAAAGGCGGCCAAAATGGAGAGGGATGGGATTTTGGACAAGCTATATTTATTTCAGAAATAGCTGCTGTGGTCGAAGATATTCTAGGAGTGGATTATGTTACATTTATCAGCCTCACAAAGGAAGATAAAAAAGTTAGTCAATCCACAAAGATAACGGTTTGTGGAGTAAAGAGTATGGAAATCAAACCTAATTCATTGCCTTCTGCTGGCATTATAGATGTGAAGCCTGGAGAGTAAACATGTCAATTCCACTGCCTAATCTCTATATAAAAAAATATAAAGACATTTCAAATGAGATGCTGGAGTCCATACCCAAATATACTGACAAGTGGACTAATCATAATCCCTCTGATCCGGGAATCACTATTCTTGAGATGCTTGCCTGGATAGGAGAAACAATACTTTACCGGATTGATAGAATACCAGAAGAAACATACATCTCTTTTTTAAGATTAGTAGCCGGGGCAGCAGACCTTGAAGATGTGAAAGAATTACTTAAAGATTCAGATCTCGACAGTTCTCACAGGCATGTTTTAGAGTTATTGAAGGAAGTAGAATGTGGAAAAGAAAAGTCTGTTGAAGAAATAAAAGCATCAGTTCTTATCTTTCTGAACTCACACTACAGGGCGGTAACAGAAGAAGATTTTCGTAAGCTCTCAATTGAGGCTACTGCTGAGACTGCTAATTTGGGTAATTCTTCTCCTAAAGTCAAAAGAGCTATTGTTTCAGCAAGAAGCAGAAAGGTTGAGATTGTTGTAGTTCCTGATGTCTGGGTCGAGTATGAAGGACTTCCTGAAACTGAAAAAGAAGCAAAGTACGAGGCGCTAATTAAGAAGGTATACGATTACCTTTATCCGAGAAGACTTATAGGCACAATTGTCGAGGTGAAAAAACCTGTTTTTACTCCTATCAAGATAAGTATAAAGATTGTTTCCAGTACCCATGTAAAATTTGAAACCGTGGAAGAGGATGTAAAAAGCAGGATTAAAAATTACCTAGATCCTCTTACCGGAGGACCTGAAGGAAAGGGTTGGCCGTACGGAAGACTACTTACAGTATATGAAATCTCTCAGGTGGTAGAGGAGACTGAGGGTGTAGAGAGAACTTGTTCTATTTTATTTGACGATGAGGACCTGAATGAAAAAAAAAATGGAGGGCTCATAAAAGTTGTTGATGAATTAGCCGTAGATGAAGTAAAAGAAGAGGAATGCAGATGACACAGATTCCTTACGAGAGCAGTTATGTAAAACTTCTCCCCTCTCTATTTCACGAAACTGAATTAGAAGGAAAAAGGCCCTTAATAGAGAGATACCTCAGAATATTTGAAAAAATATTGAGTGGAATTGATGATGAGGAACTGGGGGGAAAAAAAGGACTTGGAGATATCCTTGATATAGCTCCTGAGCTTTTCCATCCTCGTCTTTCCTTTCTGTTTGAAGAAACAAATGAAGATTTGTGGTCTCCTCTCGGGAGCCCGGAACTAGAGATCATTAAAAAGTATTTCGGGTCAAAAAACTGGAATGAAACTCAGACTATTGATTTCCTTGATGAATTTTTAACGTGGCTTGCAGGCTGGATGGCTCTTGTTCTGAAAGAGGACTGGGGACTTGAGAAAAAGAGAAAAGTCGTTGGCAAAATAATTCCTATCTACCGGATGCGCGGCACAAAAAAAGGCATTGAAGAATTTCTTAGCACTTATGTGGGAGAAAAAGTTGAGATCCTTGAGACATTAGGAACCTTCCAAGTAGGTGGTTCACGTTTAGGGATAAATACAATCATAGCAGGTAGGCCGCATTTTTTTAAGGTAAAAGTCAAGAGGGAACAGGTAGAGAAGAAAACCAGAGTAAGAACCAGATTCATAAAAAATTTAAAAAGTGTCTTGGACTCTGAAAAGCCTGTTCATACGAGTTATCTTTTAACTATCATCACGCCTAGAATGCAAATCAGCGATCAAAAGCGCTTACAAATTGGTGAAAATACTCTTATCGGAGGGGTATATTCCGAAATAAATGTCTAATTAAAAGAATAGGCGCCACAAAGGTTGCTCTTTAAAATAATATTTTTTTAATTATTAGATTCAGTCCGGAGGAGAAATGTTATGGTACAAGAAGTTAAAAGGATGAATTATCACAACGGTCTTTTCTTAGATGAAAAAGATTTCATAACTGACCAGAATTACAATATTCAGATGCGCCGGTTAATGAACTGGTATTTGAATAGGGTTTATGGGGTTCTTGAAGGTTTGGATGTTGTGCCTTCTGAGGGTAAAAAATATAAAATAACTCCAGGAATTGCAATTTCGAATTCAGGACAAGATAAATGGTATGGAACTGAAATCATCCTCTCCTCAGATCAAGAAGTAGATTTCTCTGTAAAAAGTCCTGGAGAGTACTATATAACTATAACCTATAAAGAAGATAAAGTGGACAAAGATCTTGATAAAGGACCACAGGAGATTCACTGGATAGAAGATCCACAGATTAATCTAGAATCTGTAACCGGGTATTCAGATACTCCAGATAAAATAATTCTTGCGAAGATAACTGTTCCACAAGGTGACGGTAACTGGTCAAGTCAGAACGTTAATCCGACTTTCATTGAAAGAAGAGAAATGGGACCTGCTTTAAGAAGTATCAATAATAATGTTGCCATAGGAACCTCAACTCAACCTGCAAAATTGAAAGTGACCGGATATATTAAAGCTGAAAGTTTTGAAGGAGATGGTTCACAGCTAACAGGTATCATAAGCAGTCAATGGAATGATACTACAAAAAAAGATGGAATATTATATGAGAAAAATGTCGGCGTCGGGATTTCGGAACCTAGTAATACAGAACTAGTAGGCACTCTTACTATAGGCGACCCAATATTTAGAATAGATAAAGGTGATGATATCAGGAATCCAAAAAATGTAGGTTATATCCGCTTTGGAGACTCTACAGGGAGGAAACTTCATATTGGTCGCTCGCAAGAAGGACCTGCAATCCCCTATAACAAAGGAACAGATGGGGTTCTGATAACAATCCAAGATGATGGCACTGTTGGCATAGGTCAAGAACCAGATCCAGCATTTAAACTGATTGTAAACGGGAAGGTCAAGGCAGCTAATGTTTCTGATTCCGATGCCAGATTTAAGACAGATATTATGCCACTCACAAATGTATTGGATAAGCTTGAAAAAATACGAGGTGTATCCTTCAAATGGAATGAATTTTGCCCATACGGTAGCAATAAATGTGGAAGGGAGATTGGTCTTATTGCTCAAGAGGTGGAAGAGGTGTTTCCCGAGCTAATAACTAGGTGGGGTGATGAAGATTATCGATGCATAGATTACAATAGATTTACAGGTGTTCTGTTAGAGGCTATTAAAGAGTTAAAAGCCGAAAACGAGGATTTTAAAGAAAGGATAAAAGCACTAGAAGGTGTAGTATCGAGAAATGGAAATACTTAATCTCTGAATTTCCAGTCCTTTATAATGGAACATCTTAACATATAGATGACAAAAATCACAAAGTTTCGTCAAAGTTGGTCGCTGCCAGAAAGAACAAATCGAATAGCGGCTTAATAAAATAAAAGCATAATTTGATCCCGGCCAGAAAGTAATGACCGATTTCGAAAGTAATCAAACCTGAGAGATATCCCCACGAATTAGTGGAGCTATTCAGGTTCTTGATGAACTTAATTCAACTTCAAGTTGCATGGAAGAAAAAACAACAAGGTCAAAACTCAGAAGAACCCAAGAACAAAAAATTGAAAAGAAGTTTTTGTCTCTTTAATGAGGCAGTGAGATTTTCATTGTCCTAAAAAATTTTCAAATTATTAATTCTATTTTTCATTATGTATATGTTGGGTGGTTGCTGATGGAAGAAGTAAAAAGAATGCGTTATTACGATGGTTTGTCCTTAAAAGCAGAGGATTACACAACAGACCAGAATTATAACATTCAAATGCGCCGTTTAATGAATTGGAGTCTGAACAAAGTATCTGGAATTCTTAAAGGACTCGAAGTGCAACCTATTGAAAATACAAAAAAATATAGGATAACCAAAGGAATTGCACTTTCGAATACAAGAGAAGAAGATGACTGGTTTGGAACTGAAATCGTTCTTCCTTCAGATAAAGAAATAGATCTCTCCGATAAAAGCCCCAGAGATTACTATGTAACCATAACATACGATGAGGTTAAAGCAGATATAGACAATTCCAAAGGACCGCAAGAGATTCACTGGATAGAAAGACCTAAGATCAGTATAGTGAGTTTAGGAGGAGCGATACCCCCAGGTAAAATAATCCTTGCTAAAGTCACTGTTCCTCCAGAAGGTGAATGGAAAAGTAAGAGCGATTATGTAGATAAGAATGATCGAAAAGAAATAGGGTGCGCTTTAAGAAGCATTAACCACAATGTTTCCTTAGGAACCTCAAAAAAACCTGAAAAATTGGAAGTAACTGGAGATATTAAAGCTACTGGAATTATAGAAGCTACTGGAGGGTTTAAAGGAGATGGTTCACAGTTAACAGGTGTCAAACAATGGAATGAAACTCCAGATGGAATTTCTTACGGAAGCGATGTTAGTATCGGGGGAACAGTTAAAGCTAAAAGTTTTGAAGGTGATGGCTCAAAGTTAACTTTCGGAAACGATGTTAGTATCGGGGGAGCAGTTAAAGCTAAAAGTTTTGAAGGTGATGGCTCAAAGTTAACCGGTGTCAAGCAATGGACTGATGCTGGAGGCGGGATTTCTTATAACAAGGGCAAAGTCGGCATTGGAACAGGCCCGTTGGCTGATTTGGATGTAAACGGCTATCTACATTTGGCAGGAAATCCAAATCCTGATGTTTCTGCACAGGGCGCATACATTGGTTGGAATGCATTAACGGGTGGTACCGGTGAAATGGATTTCATAAATAATCAGGGATTGGGTAGTGGCGGTTTTGCGTTCATGAACACACTACCGGGTGGAGTTTCTAGAAATACTTTGATGTACATTTCTGGAGAAGGCGATGTAAGTATTGGGGGAGCAGTTAAAGCTAACAGTTTTGAAGGTGATGGCTCAAAGTTAACTTTCGGAAGCGATGTTAGTATTGGGGGAGTAGTTAAAGCTAATAGTTTTGAGGGTGACGGCTCAAAGTTAACCGGTGTCAAGCAATGGAATTATGATGCAGGCGGGATTTCTTATAATGGCAATATTAAGGTTACAGATAAGGTTAGTATTTTAGGAGTATTTCAGAGTGATTCTCATGATTTTCCTCCTGTTGGTCCTTTTCACGTTGATAGTTCTATTGTAGCAGGGATTGAGAGTGATAATAAATCTAATGCCCTTTATTTCCATATTGATGGAAATTGGAAGCCAAGACCTCATCCTAGGTTTCCTGAAAGGATTGTTACCTCAAGAAGTATCATTGTAGGAGAAGGATGGACTTTTTATGGATGTCAGAAGAATTTTCTAATAAATCATCCCTTATATCCTGAGACTCACAAACTGGTTCATTCTACATTGGAAGGACCTGAAGTTGCAGTTTTTTATCGTGGGGAAGCACAACTTTCAAAAGGGGAGGCAACAGTTATTCTTCCTGAATATTTCGAAGCCTTAACAAGAGAGGAAAACAGAACTGTTTTACTAACTTCTAAGTTTGAGAATGACAATAAAATCTCGATGCTGGCTGCCTCCGAAGTTAAAGATGGCAAATTCACTGTTAAAATGATAGACGGTAAAAATCCTTCTCAGAAGTTTTATTGGGAAGTCAAGGCCGTAAGAGCCGATGTAGAATCGCTTGAAGTAGAGCCGGCAAAAATTCCAGATTAATAAAGTGATTAATAAATATTCTTTCCTCTGTAGAAATTATCTCTAAACTCTTTTCCTATGGGTTCCTAGGGGGTTGCTGATGGAAGAAGTAAAAAGAATGCGTTACTACGATGGTTTGTCCTTAAAACCAGAGGATTACACAACGGAACAGAATTACAACATTCAAATGCGCCGTTTAATGAACTGGGGTCTGAACAAAGTATCCGGAATTCTTGAAGGACTCCAAGTGCAACCTGTTGAAAATACAAAAAAATATAGGATAACCAAAGGAATTGCACTTTCGATTACAGGAGACAATAACTGGTATGGAAAAGAAATTGTTCTTCCTTCAGATAAAGACATAGATCTCTCCGATAAAAGTCCCGGAGTTTACTATGTAACTATAACCTATGAGGAGATTAAAGCAGATATAGATAATTCCAAAGGATCGCACGAGATTCACTGGATAGAAAGACCTAAGATCAGTATAGTGAGTTTAGGAGGATCGATACCCCCAAGTAACATAATCCTTGCTAAAATCACTGTTCCAGAAGGTGAATGGAAAAGTGAGAGCGATTATGTAAGTACGAATTCAAGAAAAGAAATAGGGCCCGCTTTAAGAAGCACCAATAATAATGTCGGAATAGGAACCTCAACTCAACCTGCAAAATTGGAAGTAACCGGAGATATTAAAGCTACTGGAATTATGGAAGCTACTGGAGGATTTATAGGAGACGGTTCACAGTTAACCGGTGTCAATCAATGGACTAACGTTGAAGACGGGATTTCTTATAACAATAAAGTAGGCATCGGTACGACAACTCCATCAACCAAGCTGAATGTAGATCCTAAAGGTGCAGGTGAGATATTAATAGGCAATCCCAATTGGAAAGAAGGAGGATACACTAGCCTTGCGATGGGAATCAGTAAAGAAAAGGAAGGCTACGCATGGATAAGATCCATTAAAAGTTCTGGTATTTCCCCAGGAGATATTTGTCTCAATCCCGAATATCAGACTGGAAACGTCGGTATCGGGACAGCAAGTCCATCAGCAAGGTTAGACGTAATTGGGAATATTAAGGGCAGTAACGATCTGTTTATAGCTGGCAGCGTCGGGATTGGAACTACTAATATAAAGCGCCAGCTACATATTGAGGGTTCCGAAATACATAGTGGGGGCACTGGTGCTGGATTCTCCTTTGCTAGTCGCAGCGCTGATTCATTTGTGGATTCTCCTGGTCAAGGCGAAAGATGGGTATGGTATTCATACGGAAAGCCCGGAAGTGCTTTCCTTTGGAGTGGTAGGAATTTGCTGTCGATTGACAAAGACGGCAATGTAGGCATCGGGACTGATAAATCCATTGGAAAGCTGGATGTCAGAGGAGATATTCACGCTGGAAATTCTGACCTTTACTTTACAAAAGTTGATCATGATCATTCCGAATTTGGAAATGCAGCAGGTTATGCTGCAATTGAAAATGCTGCTAATTATGACGCTCTTATGATTCTTGGAAGAGCAGGAACTCCAAAAGGAAGATACGTCCGTTTATGGGATTATTTGCAAGTAAATGGTGGAATGGATGTCACGGACAAAGTCGGCATCGGGACAACGAACCCTCAGAGACTGCTACATATATCGAGTAACGACGGGCAATGTCTAGGTTTACAAAGTACCAGAGGAGGTGTGGGAAGTACTGTGGGTCTTGATTTCCTGACTGACACAACTCAAAACAACCTTTTCTCTCCGACCGCTTCTCTTAAAGCAATTGGTGATGAGAGGTATTCATCCCACTTGGTATTTATCACAAAGGATCCAGGAAAAGACACGAATACTTTGACTGAAAGGCTTCGAATTACAAGCGATGGTAGAGTAGGCATTGGAACAATGAGTCCGTCAACCGATCTAGATGTTGCCAATGGTGGAAAGCTGAATGAGATTGCCATTGGTACAGCAATTTATGGAGATCTAGACTACCCTTATGAGAGCCTTCAGTTGAAACCTGAACATAATCTTCGGATAAACTTCGGATCAACTGAAACTGCTATGTTTTCGCATGACGGTGACCTCCGTATTAAAGGTAAAGTTATAACGTCCGGAGGAGACTTTGCCGAAAACTATTCCTCAGATATGGATCTTGAGATTGGAGATGTTGTTTGCTTGGATGAGGAAAAAGATGGAATCGTTATATCCGAGAAATCTAATGATCCTTTAGTTCTCGGAGTGATATCTACTGAACCTGGATTTTTATTAAATGCAAAGCGAGATGTCAAGGAAACAAAGATGTTTCCAGTTGCCCTATGTGGCCGTGTTCCGTGTAAAGTTGTGGATGAAAATGGGCCGATAAAAAGAGGTGATCTATTAATTAGTTCTTCCACTCCAGGCCATGCAATGAAAGCCAATCCTATAGAGGGTGAAAAATTGTTCTGCCCTGGGACAATAATAGGAAAATCCATTGGTAAGCTTGAATCAGGAAATGGGGTCATTGATATATTTGTATTTCCAAGTTAAGAGGATTTTTTATGAAGGAACTATTAGAACAGCGTCTCAAAGAACTCAGATCTGAACTTGAATCCGGCCAGAAAATGATGACTGATCTTGAAATTAAGCAGGCGAACCTTAGAGATGCTCTGCTTCGCATCAGTGGAGCTATTCAGGTTCTGGAGGAACTGATTGTGACTGTAAATGATACTGGTGAAGTTACAGAACAAGCAAGCCAAAATCAAGAAAAATCTGAGGATAAAAATACCTAAGTGGAAGTTGGTTTGTGAAGTAAGATCAGAGCAGATTGGAACTGTATCCTAAATAAATTTGGGAATTAGCTGGATTTTTTTGGAGTTATTTAAGCTAATTCCGTCAATTGAATTTGTTTTTTCAGAAGATTTTTTATTTTAAAAATTTAACTCTATATTATTTTTCACCAGCTAGGTAACATTTTTTATTCTTTCCACATTTTTTTAATTTCAGCTGGCATACTTAAGATCTGGAGACAGAAAATGGCTGGAAGAGTCGTTGCAACTACCAAAGCACCGGAAGCAAAGCAGAAATGCTCGAATATTTGCAATAAAAAGCCCGGCTTTAACTCTTCAGGCTGCCCAACTGAAATATTGCTGAATCTTCAGAGAACTGCAGGAAATCAAGCAGTTCAGAAATTGATAAAATCAGCAGCCTTTCAAAAAAAGCAAAGAACCAGCCAGTTTAATGATATCTGTGAAGAGGAGGTTGATAGGGAATCCGGACAGGTAATAAATATCCTTGAGCCGGACTCACAGAGAAAGCTACAAAAAGATCAGGATATAAAAAAACAGAAATCTGAAATCATTAGTGAAAAGCCTCCCATAAATAAACCTGAACTTGAAATAGAGGAAAAAAAGCCTATAAAAGAGGTAACTACTGAAGTTAAATCTACACCAGAAACTTCTGGCGAATCTAAGATCTTATCAGAACTTCCCGGTGAAAATTTGCCGGGCACTGCGATATCGCCAGCTGCATCCAGAACTGCTGTTGCTCCCAAAGAAATTCCAAAGGAAAACGCGGAAGTAAAAATCGAAGGCCCCGAGGAGGGCAAAGAACTCGAAGAAACAATCATTCTGGAAGAAATAGCTGTAAAAGAAGTTCCAATATCCCCGGAAAATGATCCCGGATTCCAAAAAGTGGTCCAACATACAAAGAAAATTGCTGCCAAGGAGAAGGCTCACGCTTCAGCCAAAGTCAAATCTGCTGAGATTCAAGCTGCTGCTGTAGGTCCTTCTAACGAAGTTGCAAGCAAAGCTGCTGCAGGGCAGGTTCAGGAGATGGATCAGGCAGCTCCTAAACCTTTCGATGGAGCGCTGTTCAAGGCTGCATTGATAATAAAGATCGAATCCATAACTCCTAAAAATCTTAAAGAAGCTGACGAGCTTAAGGAAAGTGGAAAAGTCAAATCAATTAAAGATGACCTTACAGCTCAGGTTGTCCAGAGCAAGGAACGCTCTCAGGGAGAGATCAAGGAAAATGTAGAAAAACCTCCGGACAAGAGCGGAATCAATCCCAAGTCAGTTACCCCACTGCCTCCTGCAGAAGCAGGGTCTACTCCAAAGGATATTAACGCAGCTGAGGCAGCGCCTAAACCGAAAAACGAATCAGAAGTGTCTCTTCAGGAAGGCAGCAAGAAACTTGAGCAGAAGATGGAAAGCGCCAGCATTACAGATGAAATGCTAGAAAACTCGAATGAACCTAGTTTCGTAGCTGCAGTTAATGCCAAGAAAGCTTCTCAGGCAAATGCAATAGAAGCTCCACAGGCTTATCGTATGGAGGAACAGTCTGCATTATTTACATCACAGTCTGAGGTGTCATTGGCAGCACAAACTCAGATTGAAGCTATGCATGCTTCACGTCAAAAACAGCTAACTCAGGTTGCGGTGAAACAAATTGATTCCAAAGGGAAAGACGAAAAGAAGCGGGAAGAGGTTGCAAACCATATCCAGGAGATCTACAATATAACAAAGGAGAAAGTAGAAGCTTACCTTAGCAAACTGGACAAAGATGTGGACTCTCTCTTCGATAAAGGGGCAGTAGAAGCTCAGGCAGCCTTCGAAAATTATGTCGACACTAGGATGAAAATTTATAAACAGATGCGCTACAGCGGTTCCGGTGGTCCTCTCCGTTGGGCACATGACAAAATATTTGACCTTCCAGACGAAGTCAATCTTTTCTATGTTGAGGGTCGGAATCTATATATCAAAATGATGAACAGCGTCCTAGACCGGATCGCTGAGTCTGTAGAGACTAGTTTAAAAGCAGCAAAAAGTGAGATTTCCAACGGTAAAAAAGAGATCGAGAAGTATGTCGACAGTTTGCCTACATCTCTCAAATCTTTGGGCCATGAGACATCAAAGATGATCCAGAATGAGTTTGACAATCTGGAACAGAACATTAATGAAAAACACAACCTGTTGATAGATTCGCTTGCAAATAAATACGTGGGCAAAGTCCAGCAGCTCGACACTAGAATTAAAGATATGAAGGCTGAAAATCGCGGGCTTGTAAACAAGGCAATGACCGCCATAGCTGGAGTAGCCGAAACCATAACCAACCTGAAAAATATGTTATCAAATGCTCTATCCAGAGCTAAAGATGCAGTAGTTCTGATTATCCGTGATCCTATAGGTTTTTTGGGTAATCTTGTTGCAGGAGTGAAACTGGGCTTCAAAAACTTTGTCAGCAAGATCGATAAATATCTTCTTGAAGGATTGATGGGCTGGCTTTTCGGAGCTTTGGCAGAAGCTGGCATCCAGATGCCTGAGAACTTCGATTTGAAAGGCATTCTAAGTGTTGTTCTCCAGATATTGGGGCTGACTTATCAAAATATACGCACTCGAGCGGCAAAGATCGTCGGAGAAAAAGTTATCAGCACTATGGAGCGGACAGCGGGCATATTCCAGACTTTGATAACTAAAGGTCCCACAGCTATCTGGGAGGAAATAAAGGAAAAGCTAGGCGATTTCAAATCTATGATCCTGGAGCCGATAAAGGATTTTGTAATTAGCAGGATCATCACCGCTGGGGTAACTTGGGTCCTGGGACTTCTAAACCCGGTCTCAGCCTTTATAAAGGCTGCCAAGGCGATCTATGATATCATCATGTTTTTCGTCGAGCGCGCTTCTCAGGTAATAACCCTGATTAACGCCATAGTAGACTCTGTAATCTCTATAGCTATGGGCAATATAACCGTGGCTGCAACAAAAGTAGAGCAGGCTCTTGCCAAAGCGGTTCCTGTTGTAATCGGCCTTTTGGCAGCAATCCTTGGGTTAGGTGGCATCAGTGAAAAGATCAAGTCCATAATCAAGAAAATTCAGAGTCCCATAGAGAAGGCTATTGATTGGATGATCGAAAAAGCAGTCAAGCCTTTAGTGATGAAGACGATGAAAAAGGGGAAGGAA
The DNA here is from genome assembly GCA_964520335.1 of uncultured Methanosarcinales archaeon. Taxonomy (GTDB): domain Archaea; phylum Halobacteriota; class Methanosarcinia; order Methanosarcinales; family Methanosarcinaceae; genus Methanosarcina. The sequence goes on from CAZFNE010000005.1 coordinate 23,902, forward strand.
TTATTGGAAAAGGGGAAAGCTGTGCTGGGGTTGGATATAGATAAACAGGTGACACTTGGAAAAGAGAAACATACGTTGCGAGGTCACATAGAAGATGACCATGTCACAATTTTAATGTCAAGCTCCTTGATGAAGGAATTTCATCTTCAGATAAATGCCATCGAGACTCACCAGAAAAAACGTCTCCAAGAGCTTAAACAGGATAAAAAGGCTCAGCACTTATCTGAAAAATTTGAGGATCTAAAGAAGCAGGCTACGCAGATCTCAAGAACATGTATGGCCGCAAAAAATCCACATGATCGTGAGGAGATTATAGAAGGTGGTCTGAATGAGTTAGAGATCAAACTGGGAGAAATTGCGATAGAATTTGGCTTCGACCAAGGAGTAGATGTAAAGGAGGGCGATTGGATTGCTGATCTTATAAATAAGAGGCGGGTAAAGGTCAGAAGTATCATTGTTCGAGACGAGTCTGGACTTTTATTCGGCGTCGATGCTCTCTACCAAGGAAAATCAGAGTTTTACTCTTACGGGAACTTTAACAAGACTTGGAGAAAGGCAGATCTTCGTGATCCCGGCACTAAAGATAATCCCTTCAAGCTTAAATGGCCTAAGCCCGCATCGTGTGATTATCCAAAGCTCTACTTTGGCGGACGAACGAGTACGCCTATCTCCCAGAAGGAACTCCAGACTCGATTTGAAAATAACCAAAAGGATCCAAACGGGGTCAAGATCGAAAAGTACTATCCACATGTCGGTGGCATACTGGCAGACGGCGACAAAATTGGCCTCACATCCCGCTGGTATCTCGACATAGATACAAAAGTTGGGCCGTTACAGGCTACAGGCGCAGAGGCCAATAGGACGGAAAGTGGTGAACTCAATAACATGCTCAAACTCTATGGCTTCGACTTGACCAAGGAAAATATGCAAGTTGACCATGTACACGAGCTCCAGCTTGGAGGGGAAGACGATAAAGGTAATTTGTGGCCATTGGACGCGACGATTAATCAGAGCTCTGGCCCAACACTGGCGAGGACCACCGTGGAGTATCCTGATGGGAGTGGAACAGTCAAGATGTCAGAACTAAAGCAGCAGAACCCCCATGATTTTTTCTTTATCATTACTAAGGTACGTAAGCAATAAAAACGGAATTTTGGTGAGTAAAAGGATAAATTTACAGATGTGGAGTAATTATGCAAAAAGTGTGGCAACGTATCGAGTCTTGGTTAGCAATTCATGCACCTATAATTCTTAAAGGTCTTCTCCCAGGAGCTACGAAAGACACGATCTACTATACAGAGGAACAGATGGGAATCCAGCTCCCTGATGATGTCAGAGCTTCCTATGCTATTCATGACGGCCAGAGGGGTACAGCTCCTTCCCTCATGGGTGAGTGGGATCTCTTGCCGCTTCAAGCAATCGTCACGCAATGGAGCTTGCTGAAGGAATTGCTCGATGCGGGAACATTTACAAATGCAGATGATGTTGTAGTAACAGTTGGTCCTGTGCGTGTAAATTGGTGGAATGCAAAGTGGATTCCTGTGATGCACAATGGAGCAGGAGATTTTTATTGTCTGGATATGAATCCCGCACCCGGTGGTAAGAAAGGTCAGATAATTACGTTCTGGCACATGGATACGCAAAGGAAAAAAATTGCAGAAAGCTTCCAAGAACTAATGAATAACTTTGCTGACGATCTGTATGCTGAGAAATATAAAGTCGAGGATGATAAATTTGTAATTCGTGATTGAAGAGCTGCTTCAATTCTTGATTTGACTGAGGGTCGACTGGGACTAAGGTCGAATCTTGGTTGGTAAGTATGCCTTGCAATAATCACCTACCACCACTTAATAGCATTGAGGAAGGTATATGTCAACCATATTGTGGCCCATTCTTGGGCGGAAAGGATTTTTCTTTCAATATTTCAATTGATGACATTTTATTGAACAAACTAAGGATGACCCCCTTTACCATTCTGTTCAAGGTCATTGATTAGGCGGGAAGATCTTTCTTTCGAGGGATAAAAACTATTCAGCCAATAAGAATCCAAGTTTTCATTTAAAAGAAGCTTCTCGATTTTATTGTTAGTAATTTATAAATGTATTTATTTTATTTTTGTGTATTCCTTATATCAATTCAAAATTTTTGATTTTTTATTATTCTTTATTTTTAATTGATGACATCTACATATCTCACTAGTGTGGGAAAGCGTCAAGCAAAGATGAAAGAAACAGAAGCACATGTAACAGATTTGAAAATTTTTAAAGACTTTGTTGTTAGGAAATGAAATAAAAGTTTTAAAATTTAAAAACGGTAAAAAAATAATAGATCTGTTTGAAAAATATAAATACGTGGCTGAATGACGAATTAAATCATACTAGTATTATAACATTAAGAAAAAAATGAAATTTTGATGTCGACACAGTTACAAATCTTAGAAAATATTTAGGGGGCTGGAACTTATGGATATTTCTAACATTGCTAAAGTTGCAGAAAATACCACAGAAATACTTGTTATATATTTTGTTGCGGATTCCAACTTATATTTGGTTGCCAAAGAAGTTGAAGAACTCTATGAAGCTGTGCTCAAAAAGTTTGCAAAAGATATGGATAAACAAGCGAATGAGTGTTTAAGACTCTTAAAGACTAATCCAAACGATGAAAGACAAGAGAAAGCTTTCATAGATCTCCTAATAAAAAAAGCAAAAGATGATAAAGATTTCGCAGAACAATTAACTCAATTGGTTTACAATTTTGATCAGGCCCTTTGTGAGAGGAACCTGATGATCTCTTCTCGCAAGGAAGCTGTTGAAGACGATACAAAAAATTATGCTAGTATGATCTATATACCGACTACTAGGGCAAAACCCCCAGAAGAAATAACAGTGGAAGAAGAAGTAATAGAAGAAGAAGAAGAAATAGAAGAAGCATTGACTCGTGGAGGAGTACTTCCTGTAGGAGGACTTCCTGAAGGGCCTGCAGCCCATGAAGCGTCTAAAAAACTCTTGCGGTATCCTAATATTACAGGACCTGATAAGGCAATTTTAAATGAAAGATTCAGTTTGCTAGTCCAGCTTTTAATGAAATCACCAAAACCGGACTCTGAGGGGATAATCATAGAAGACAAAGGTTTGCCTGAGGTCGAAATAGTAGTTTATGCTAAAGGTTTTGATATCGAAGGTTGTAACACAAAAGTTCTAAAAATAGACAGAAATAATGATTCAGATGAACGTTTTGTTTTTATCCCTCGAGAATTAGGAGACCAGCAGATAAGAGTTGACTTCTATCAAAATGGAAGGCGCATAGGAACTGAACGGCGCAACATTTTAGTGACAGAAAAACCTGTTATACAAGATATCAAGCAGCCTGAAACTTCTTGGACTTTACAATTGAACGCTGGCTCCAAAGGATGCCCCCCAGATCTTGAAATTTGTGTACAGTTAGATAATAATGATAATCGAACTTTAAATTTTATACTTCACACTACAAAGCACTGGATTGTAAATCCTCAGACCGGCCAAGAAATAGGGTATCACTACGCTAGATTCGGGCAGGTATCTTTAAAAGAGTCTCCCGAAGAAAAGATAAAAGCCGTTTATGAGCAAATGAGCCTGATGGCACGAAAGCCTGAAGTAGATAATGAAGAGCGGATGGCAGCTATTGGTAATGATTTATGGGACGAGCTTATTCCTCAAGAATTAAAAATCGAATACTGGCAATTTAAAGAGCATATAAGATCTATACTTATAACCTCAGATGAACCATGGATTCCCTGGGAGATGATTAAACCTTACCGTTATAATGACGAAAAAGGCGTAAGGGAAGATGAACTCTTTTGGTGTCAAAAATTTGAATTATCGAGATGGCTTTCAGGCCCAGCTCCAGAAGACGAACTGCCAACTGGTATAGCAAGGTCTGTCGCTCCTTCCCAGGTCAATCTTGCTGCTGTTCAAGAAGAAGTTAGATTTATAGAAGAGTTGAGCACTCTGAATCCTGCCATAACAGGCCTGGCCCCTTTCAGTGATAAGGTGCAAGTGCTCGATTTTGTAGAGAACAGCGTTTTTACTTTATTGCATTTTGCTACTCACGGTGGGTTTGATGCGACGCTTCCTAATGACTCAGCTATACTCCTATCTGGCGGGTTTTTAAGACCATCAGATATCCATGTACGTTTCGGTATTCAGCGCCCAAGACCTTTAATATTTATTAATGCGTGCGAAGGAGCTCAAATGGGATTTAGTTTCACAGGATTGGGAGGTTGGGCAGATAGGTTGGTAAATAAAGCTGAAGTTGGAGCATTTGCTGGCGCTATGTGGGAGGTACAGGACGCTCTTGCCTTGGAATTTGCCAAAAACTTTTATACTTCACTGTTGCACGAAAATCAGACTATAGCCAAGGCCTTTTGTATAGCCAGAGAGGCTGTAAGGAAAACAAATCCAGCCAACTCTACTTGGCTAGCCTATGTTCTGTATGCTGACCCAGAAGCCCGTGTTTCAGGCGCTGTAATTCCTTCTTCTACAGGGGCAATCCTACATATGTAACCCCGATGGTAGATTGATGCTGATGTTAACACTATCAGTAAAGCATTATGAAAAACAGAATGTAAGACTGGGGGTAAAGACAGAGGAATAAAATTGATTGAATAAAGGATGACTAGCAGTTACCTAGAAAAATCGATGAGCAAAATGAGAAAAAATTAAAATTCAGGAAACAGGAGTGAAAGGATGTCTTTAATTGATACAATAACCGGTTGGATAAACAGGGATTCAAAGAAGTATATATGTGCATCTATCGATTCGAGTCATGTAATTGATAATACCTATGACCCACAGCCTCTAAAAGCAGGCGAGAATTACTTTAGACTGTGGCTCTGTGAAATGTGCCTTGCTAAAGATAGGGAGTGCTTCAAGAGTTGGTATCCAGTTGTTAACTCGATAGTTTGTCTTCAGTTTGGGGATCAGAAGGTGAATCTCCCTTACATAGCAGGTTCTTTAAACCTTCCAAATGTGGATTCAAATCATATGGACAGTGTGATTCAACTTAACCACCCAATGACTGCACTTATGCCTTTCAATGGAGGAATTGTTGAACTAACTGCAGGAATATTGTCAATGGAAGGGGAAGATTATCTTAACCAGTGCATCAAAGTCATGGGAGATTTTGCAAATTTGTTGGTTGTACCCCAGTTATCTGCGGCTCTGAGTGTTGCTGAACCTATTGCTAAAGGAGTTGAAGAGCTGCTGGGTGCAACGAACGGTAAGTTGCGTTTAGGCTTACATCAGGCATTTGTTGGAGAAGGAGGAGGGGGCTCAAATAACCTGAAAGCTAAGTATATAGCTGCAATATTAGCAGAGGAAGAAGACCTTGATGTAAATAATTTGTGGGTCATGAATGACAGACTCCGCTATGGCATTAGCGCCGATAACAGTAAACTCTTAACCGGAAATACTTACATGCTATTTCGAATCGAAAATCGCAAAGAAAGAGATGATCTTGAGCAATTAAGAAGTATCAGAGAACCTTTCGATGAAGCCATGAAAGCCCTGATGAACGGTGAAGAAGAAAGAGCAAACACTCTATTGAGGACCTCCATTTTGGTCGCTATGACCTCATCTGATCTTACTAAAGCAGATAGACTGAGATATGCTAAGGCCCTGAAAGCTGAATTTGATGAAGCTAAAGAAATAATGCTGCCAACACGCGGAGAACCAACATATGAGGTCAGCAGAGAGGATGTTGAAGTTCTTGCTTTTAACAGGGCACTACAAAGAGCAATCCCAGTAAATGAAGCCCTTGCTCTTGGAGAACCTACCTTTGAGGAAATATTTGGTAAACCTTAAAGTGTAATTAAATAAAAGAGTTAAGTTAAAAATTGTTAAAAGCCTATCGAAAAGTAGAATAACTACATTTTAGGATAACGTTGAGTCGTTACAACACGAAAAAACGGACAGGACTAAGCGATTTCTGACGAATTCTGGACTAAAATCAAACCATTATTACATTCTCAAAACCCAAAAAAACCTGGAAGATCTCGAAAAGATGATAAGAGAATATTGAGTGGTATTCTTTATTTCCTTCGTACTTCTTAATCTGTTTGGTTGCCAGTGGAAATCTTTGCCACGCTTTTATGGAGCTCCAAGCATTGTCCATTCCTGATATCAGAGAATTAGTTAAAAATATGATATTGCTCATATCAAAAGCTGTGGAGAGGAAAAATAGGAATAGAGATCCCAGGTTTTAAGGCAAGAGATGGGTTGTGGAAAAACGAATTCTTGGCTAAACAAATTCAAAAGACTTATTATAAGATGGGAAAAGAAAATTGAGAATTACCTTTCTATGTTTCATTTAACGTGTGCATAGATAACACTCAGAGCAACAGGACTTTTCGGATAGGTTTTTTACGTTTTGTTAAATCGATATAAGACAAAAATAAGAAAACTATTTGACTTTGAATTTTATGAATTTACCAAGTTCCATTTAACCTGAAACCAAAAAATGACTTATCGTGTATTATCACATACTAATCAGTTTATCGGCTTTTGCCTGAGCTGCTTCCTCTGTTTCGAAAACTTCAGTATTTAAAGGATAACAGTATAGATACACTTCATTAAAAACCTGCTCTGTTCTGTATATAAGAGTGTAAACAGGCTTATCTATGTAATTTGTTTTCAAGTAGCTAATTTCATTTTCACCAAAATTTACAGTGAATATTCTAAGCCATTTATTTCTATTATCTCTGGAAATTCTACACCTCAAATACCTTCTTTCCAACTGAAAAATTTAAGTCCTTATACAGTAATACCGGTCTATAGAGCATTTTAAAAATTTGAAAATTTAAAATTCATTTTTTTAATAAAAAAGGGACTTTATTAGCAACTGATATCAGCATCGTGGTATCATCACGAATTAAAGATTTAGTTCGCACCTTCGATCATTAATTGTAGAATTGACTTAATTCTGTCGCTTTTTCTGATGAAAATCCTCCAGTAACCAGTTTCTGATAATATGTGTCTTGCCAAAGATCGTAAACTTCAACACGCTTTTCTTAATGACTCACTTATGCGAACCGTCTCTAAGGCAAGTAAACCAATAGAAAAACAATTTTCTTTATCTTTTTTATCAAATTTTCGTGCTAAATCCAGAATAAACTCATTAATGGCCTGAACTGGGTCACTATTCTTAGATAATTCTTCTTCTATTTGTTGTTGAATTCTATTTCCCATCAATTTAATCGTAGCTGTTAATAACTCTTCTTTTCCATTTGGAAAATAATATAATGATCCTTTAGGTGCTCCACTTTCTTTAATGATCTCATTTAGCCCGGTAGCGTGATAGGCGTATCTTGCTCTACTACCATCTACAACGTCTGGAGCAGGTGGGATTGATCGATCTGCAGCATGGAAAGGTTTTGCTCATCGTGTCAGACATCTCCTATGGCAGCCTGGTGCGAAAGGAATTGGAGCTTGGCGGGGCAGATGAGATATGGAGCTACCCTTCATTGAGCTTTCCCATAAAATGAAGTGAAGTCGATACGAAAAAAATGGTTGCCGGGTTGAGCCTTTTTTTAGTTAATTGGCAAGACTGTCTTCATTGTCTAATCCGAGGCAACAACCATCAATCAATCGTATCAGAACATTATGTCCGCAGCAGAGTGAATCCTCCGGATATTTCTCCTCTGGCTTTCCAGACCCTTTCTGGGTGCTTCCCGAGCCATCGGATCAGCATCTATAGGCAAGTCGAACGATAGGCCGGTTAGCGCCTCAACCTGCGCTACCGGCACTTGCCAGGTCTTGAACTCATCGTCAAAGAACTCCATGCTCTCCAAATAATTCTTCTGCGTGCGCAGGTAGGCAGTGGCGCTGATCTTCCCGTTCTTATTGACGAATGCAACCACCTTCCAGAAATCGGCAGGCAGTAGGTATTCACCGCGGTAAATCATATCATCTTCACGGAAGACGGGACCGGTGAATACCGATATCTTCGCATTGGCATTGTCTGCGGTCTTCAGTATGTAGTCTTCTATTTCGAGCCAATCATGCTGGTTGAGGCGCTCGTGCTGAGGCGAGCAGTTCGTAAAATGGAATGTATCCTCTCCTGCATCCTTTGCATTTGGTCCCCAGCAGGGGTCTAGCCGACGAACAAGATGCCCGCGGTCAAGTGGATTGCCTTCATACAACTTGGGCCCGGCCTGATATTTCTGGTCGAGACGCGGATCAAAGTACCATTTGTCTCGACCGCGTTCGATATTCTCCAATTCCTTGCCGTCAATATTGACCGCGGTATAGAAGGCCAGCTTTCGATCGGCATTCATCACAATTGAGAAGTGCAAGTAGTTGAGTATCTCGCCCCCGTCATTGAGCTTTGCGACTTTGGACTGGAGATTATCGGCCAGCTTGGGAAGCGGCAGATGGTATAGAGGGTTCAGGAAATCGGGGTTGTAGCCATCCGCCAGGTGGTAATGTTCCAAGGGCAGTTCTCCTAGCTCCATTTCTATGCCTGGGCTAGATTCTGGGGTGGTTATGATCGCAGGTCCGACCGGACCAGTGCCATTGCTGCGAAGCCTGCGCAGAGCTTCGGCCACCATTGGCTCGTTATCGCTTCGCGACACCAATGCCTGGAAGATGCAGCTGATGCGCACGCCTTCATTGGCCACCCAGGTTATGGTGCTGGGATCATCGATACCTTCTCTATAGGTCTGACCGTCTGTCTTGAGGATGTTGCCCTGGGCATCTTTCTTCGGCACTCCTGAGTGGTGCAGGCCCACAACCAGCCACTGATCGTTGAATACGGGTGAGCCTGAGGCTCCGCACTGAGTGTCGGTTACATAGTGCAACCAGTTGTCGAAAATATCTACAACCTCGTTCTCGCGCAGGCAGCATTGCTTGAGACCGCCCTCAGGATGCTGAATTATGGAGACGTATTCGCCGGTCTGGACCTTGCCAGTATCTTCCACGAGACGCAGTAATCCGTAATTGGTAAGCTCTGTCCCTTCTGTGGCAATGGGGGCCACGGATACCAGTGTGAAGTCCAGTTCCGAATCGGTGACGAAGACCTCGTCGGGTCGCAGGTCGAAGGATTTGGATGTCTTTCGTCGACCGTTTATATCTTGCTCAAATTCGAACTCT
>CAZFNE010000006.1:0-24090 GCA_964520335.1 uncultured Methanosarcinales archaeon
TTTGCAGCTTCTATAACAGATGTTTTCCGGTTTAATGCACAAGGGATGGCAATTGAAAGTGAAATGCTTTCAGATGCTGCTAGATCTGGAGTTAGAATAAAAGAAGTAGATATTGGAGTCCGTTATGATGTTGAAGGTTCAACTATAAACCCGATTACACATGGTTTAATAGTTCTTCTTAAGATTTTGAGAGATATTGAGTTTAATAAGCCTCTTTACTGCTTCACATTTCCTGGCCTGGTTCTTGGATTAGGTGGGCTAATTATGGGAACTTATTTCCTACAAATTTTTGCTATGGGGAGAGGTCTTGAGTTTGGTCCGACAATACTGATGGTTTTATTAGTTGTTGTTGGAACATTTATGGCTCTTACAGGACTCTTGCTGCATTCGATATCTACGCTTATCAGGGAAACAAGGCCAAATTAAGATTCTTATTAACTAATTCAAATTTATAAAAATTGAAAGATAATCAAGAAAGGCGGTAAATTTTGAGTACTTTGAATAACGGAAGGTCATTTAATGAAATTATTAGCTTTTGTTTCCACTATTGACTTAAAATATAAATTAGGGTGTACACCTGCTTGGTGGCAATTACTTAAAGCCCTTCACGAGACTGGAAATGAAGTAATAGTGGTTCCTTATCTTGGAGAAGCAATTGAAAGTCTCTGGTGGAGAACATACAGGAATTCCTGCAAGCTTGAGAGTATTCTATATAATAATTTTTTAAAATCCCAGGGAAAGGTTTCTAATCCTTCGAAAACTAATGGATTGCTTTCTCCTATTATGAAAAATTTAATTAATCTTGATATTAAGCCGAAAATTAAAAAACAGCTTCAGGACATTATAATTAAAGAAAAAAACCTTGATTTTATCCTTTTTATGAATATTCCCCTTAATCATATTACAGGAATTCCCTCTGAGTTAAAGGAAGAATTTGGGATTCCTTGCCTTTATTATGATGGGGATATGCCTACAATTCTTCCTAAATATGCAGTTTCCCGCGGTTTTAAATTTGATTATTACCAGGGTGCTGATCCTTCGGAATATGATGTGTTTTTTGTAAATTCAAAAGGCGTTATCAATGATCTCAAAGAGGCTGGTGCAAAACGTCTCACACCCCTTTATTATGCAGCGGATGCAGATCTTTTCGCTCCTGTTAATGTTGAACAAACTATAGATGTATCTTTTTATGGGCATGGAAGCGAATTAAGAGAGGAATGGATGGATAATATGATTGCAAATCCCAGTAAAAGATTGCCTTATGTGAATTTTTCAGTCGGAGGCGGTAATTTTGGGATTAATATGGGAAATGCAAAACTTATAGGGCCGGTTTCTTACAGCGCCTTTCGTGAATTCTGCTGCAAAAGCAAGATAAATCTGAATATTACTAGATGGTCACATACAAATGTTTATGCTTCTGCTACTGCTCGACCTTTCGAACTTGCGGCTTACGGAACTTGCGTTGTTTCTCAGCCATATAATGGGATAGATGAATGGTTTGAGGTAGGAAAAGAAATAATTGTTGTAAATAGTGAAGATGAAGCTGTAGAGGCTTATGAATGGCTACTATCTTCTGAGGAAGATAGGCTGAAGATAGGCGAAAGAGCAAGGCAGAGAATTCTGAAAGAGCACACTTACAGGCACAGAGCTGAAACGATTATTGAAATGTGCAGAATATGCAACTGATTGGTGTGAAAATATGAGTAAAAATGTTACAGTTCTTGGAATTCACGATGGCCACGATTCCGGTGCAGCTCTGATAAGAAATGGTAGAGTTTTGGCTGCAGTTGCAGAAGAAAGGATCGTGAAAATAAAGCATTACAGCGGTACACCTGAAAATGCAATAAAGCAAGTTTTCAAGATTTCAGGAATATCCCCCAGCGAAGTTGATATTATTTCTATTGCATCTTTGAATAGAGCATATGCACCCAATGCCGAAGAGCCTTTTAAACTGAAAGTCTTTGAGCTAATTTCACCCTTTGTTGCATCTCATTCCTTCTCTAAATTTTATGTCAATATATTATCCAAGCAGAGAAATGCAAAACATTTGTTTAAGATATTTAATGAGCTTGGTTTGAAAGATGTTGAAATTGATTTTGTAGAACATCACGAAGCTCATGCATGGTCTGCATATCAATCATGTCCCTGGGATGAAGCACTTGTTCTTACTAGTGATGGTGCTGGGGATGGTTTAAGTTCGACTGTAAATATCGGGAGAAACGGAAAAATTGAAAGAATCGCTTCTTCTACTTATTATGATAGTGTCGGAAATTCGTTCTATAGTGAAATCACAGCATATCTCGGAATGAAACGCTGGGATCATGAATTTAAAACAATGGGACTTGCACCTTATGGAAAGCCCGAATATTGTAAAGATGTAATGGAAAAAATAGTCCAGCTCAATCCGAAAAACGGGCTTGAATTCCAAAACATTTCTGGAGCATGTAACCGCCAGGTTCAGAAAAAAATGAAAAAGCTTTTAGATGGCCAGCGATTTGACAATATAGCTGCAGCTGCACAACAGCATCTTGAAGAGCTTTTATGCAAGTGGGTCTCAAATGCCATCAAAGCAACTGGGATTAATAAAATTGCTTTCGCTGGCGGAGTTATGCTGAATGTTAAAGCTTCAAAGCTTATTTACGAAATGCCTGAAGTTGAAGATATATTCATATATCCTGCTGCAGACGATTCGGGAATGCCTGTAGGGGCTGCTATCAAAACCTATTATGATTACTGTAAGCGAGACGGAATAAAACCTGAAAAGGTTCCTATTTCGGATGTATACTATGGGCCTAGTATCTTTAATGAAGACGTGGAAGCTGCATTAAAAAATTCCAAATGGAAAGCCGATTATTATGATGATATCTCGGGTGCTGTGGCCGAGCAATTAGTAAAAGGAAAAGTTATTGCATGGTGCAATGGCAGAATGGAATATGGTCCCAGAGCTCTTGGATGTCGAAGCATTATTGCAGATGCGAGAGATCCAGATGTAAGAAGAAAACTCAATACGCAGGTTAAATTGCGAGACTGGTTCATGCCTTTTGCACCTTCCATGCTTGATGAAAGAAAGCAGGATTATCTTATAGATCCAAGAAGGGCTCCATATATGACTATGGCTTTTGACACAACTGATAATTGGAGAGATATTGAAGCTGGAACACATCCTCAGGATAGAACTGCAAGGCCACATACAGTGGATAAAGATTGGAATCCTGCTTACTGGAAAGTTATCAAGTCTTTTGAAGAAATTACAGGTATAGGAGCAGTCCTTAATACTTCATTCAATCTTCACGGATATCCTAATGTGTGTACCCCTGAGCAAGCAATCTGGACTCTTGATAATTCTGGGCTGGATGGTTTGGCAGTTGGAAATTATTTGATATTGAGATAAAGAGCGCAATCTTTACATGTGGAGGTTATTATGGGACCAAAAAATATTTCAAATGTATATATTGCCGATATCTCTGAAGAAAATCTTTCTACTGAACTTGAGAAAGGTTTAGAATTCATAAACTCAAAACAGATTATGAACAACGACTCTACTATATTCATAAAACCTAATCTTACAGATTATGTCCATAAGCCTGGAATAACTACGACCCCTTTAATGATTGAAAAAGTAATTGAACTTTTTTCCCCACGAGTTAAAAATATATATGTAGGTGAATCTGATGGCGGAAATTATTCATTTTCTGCAGATTTATCTTTGAAAAATCACGGAATTTTCGATGTTGCTAAGAGATTCTCAAATATTGAGGTTGTTAACCTCTCAAAATTACCTCGCAAGAGAATAACTGAAACCGTTTGCGGTAAAAAAGTATGGGTTGATCTTCCAGATTTATTAATTAATGATATCGATTTTCTTGTCTCAGTCCCTGTATTAAAATCTCATGCAATGACACATGGTACATTCAGCATCAAGAATTTATGGGGTTGCTACCCAGATCCTATGCGAGTTCTGTATCATAAAAATCTTGATTATAAATTAGCTCTGATTAATAAAGTTGTAAAGAACAAAATTCAAATTATTGACGGATTTTGGGCATTGGATGGACATGGCCCTATGGAAGGTAGCCCTGTGAAAACAAATAAGATCCTAATATCTAATGATCCAGTCGCAGTCGATTCTTCTGCAGCATACTTAATGGATCTTGATAAAAGTAAGATCAGGCATTTAAGTATAGCAGAACAATTTGGTATAGGCAATTCTGACATAAATAAAATCCAATTTAATAAAGATGTGCGAAAAGAGAAATTACAAAAATTTATGCCTTATAAAGTTAGCCTTGATTATTTTTCTGTTCTACTGTTTAAAAGTGAAATTCTTTCGAAAACAGTTCTTTCTTCTCCTGTTACACCTTTAATTTATAAAGTAATAAATTTGTCAAGACCAAAGAATAAAAGGACATACTGTGCTGCTCAAAATAAACTTAAGAATAGTTTTAAGTGAAACAAATTAAGTTTGGCTCTTCCAATAATGATAGTATTTTATGTTGATATTATGAAGATTCTTCAGGTTATTCAGTTCTTTGGCCTCAAGCATGGAGGCTCATTTGCCGTCGCTTATGAAATAACTAAATATCTGGCAAGACATGGTTATGAGATTACTGTCATCACTACAGATTTTGAATTTGATAGGAATTTAGCTGAATCTCTTAAAGGTGTAGAGGTCATTCCTTTTCATTGTCAGTACAATATTGGTGGTTTTTTATTATCAACTTCAATGAATAAGTATCTACAAGAAAATATTAACAAATTTGATATTATTCATATGCATAATTTCAGAACTTATCAAAATATTATTGTTCGTAAATACGCGAAAAAATATAATGTTCCTTATATTCTTCAAGCACATGGAAACGTTATGCCTTTTTTTTCAAAAGAAAAATTAAAGAGGTCATTTGATGCCGTATGGGGGTTCAAAATTTTAGAAAATTCATCTAAAGTTATTTCATTGACTAAAACAGAGACAGACCAGTACAAAAAAATGAGTGTGAATGAGAATAGGATTGAGATTGTTCCTAACGGAATCAATCTTTCTGAGTATGAAAACTTACCAAATAAAGGAACGTTTAGAAAAAAATTTGGGATAAAAAATGATGAAAAAATAGTGCTATATCTCGGCAGAATACACAGGATTAAAGGTATTGATCTACTTATAGAGGCATTTTCTGAGTTATTACACAACGTGGATGAGATCAAACTCGTTATTGCTGGACCTGATGATGGATTTTTATCAACTTTAAAGATTCAAATAGATAAATTAAAAATTGGCGAAAATATTTTATTTACCGGTCCTTTGTATAAAGAAGATAAAATTGAAGCTTACGTTGATGCTGATATTTTTGTTCTTCCATCTGTTTATGAGACATTTCCAGTAACTATTCTTGAAGCATTCGCATGTAATACGCCTGTTATTACTACTGATAGATGTGGTATTGCAGATCAAATAGATGGTATAGTGATTAAGTATGATAGAAATCAGCTAAGTAAGGCAATGCTTGATTTATTAACTGACAGCGAAACGAGAGTAAAATTTGGAAACAAAGGAAGAGAACTAGTAACAAAAAAGTTTGATTGGAATGTAATAGTCCCACATGTAGAAGCTGTATACAATAATTGCATAGATACTCAATTTCATTAATCTTATACAAAATTTTAAATTTAAAAAACCTACAAAAGGTTTTTTCAAAACCATAATTATTGGTTGCTTAGTTATAAACAATAATACTAATTTGTAAATATCGAAAGTTCATGAAATTTCCATAAACGTAAGTGAGATGCAGTATCGCATAACTACTATAACTTAAATAAATTTTTTGATTGAATTGGGTGGTTAAATTGATGTTGATATTCAAGTTATTCTGAGGGATTTTCTTTTGAAAATATTATTCTTATGTCACGAGATTCCGAATCAGTATTCGGGAAGTACAATACGCCCATATTATTTAATTAAAAATTTGTGCGAAAAATATCGCCATAGTGTATATTTAGTATCCTTTGTTACAGAATCAAATACTAAATATATTGACCATTTAGAAAGATATTGTGAGCAAATGTACTTGTTTCCTTTTAATTCAAGCATTGATGAAAAAAACATATTGGCTGACACACTTATAAGTCTTTTTTCATTTAAAAATCTAAGTGCTAAACTAACTTCTAGAAATGGGATATTTGATCCTTCTTATTATTCACGTGGATATCTTCAAAAAGAAATTGACAAAATTATGGCTTTCCATAAATTTGATGCCATTTATTCAGATTCTGGAATGGCAGGATATGTCGCAAGATCTGAGTTAAGGAAAATAGTTGAGCCATTGGATTCAAATTATAAAAATTGGTTACAATACTTCCATGAAAACAACTTTTCTTTTCTAAAAATTTATTGGTTCTCCCGCTATCTACAAACTTTTTATAGAGAAACTAAAATCTATCGAAATTTTGATTTTTGTGTTATGGTTACTGAAAATGATAAAAAGTGCCTAGAGAAGTATCTCTCAAACCTTACCATTGTGCCAAATGGAGTAGATATCGGTTACTTTAAACCTATGTCCCTAGAAAAAGAACACCCTTCTTTGGTTTTTGTAGGCGCAATGAATGGTGAGAAAAATATAGAGGCTATAGTGAGTTTTTATCATAAATTATTTCCACTCATCAAAGAAAAGTTTCCAGAAATAAAGTTGTATGTAGTTGGAAAAGATCCTGACGATAGAGTTTGTGAATTAAGCAAAGACAGTTCAGTGTTAGTTACTGGTTTTGTAGAGGATTTGAGACCATATATAGCAAGATGTTCAGTATTTATATGTCCTCATATATCTGGAAGTGGAATAAAAAACAAAGTTTTGGAAGCAATGGCGATGGGTATGCCTGTAGTTTCCACTTCAATAGGCGCTTTAGGAATCAATATATCTCCGAATAAAAACATTGCAATCGCTGATACAAGTGAAGATTTTGTAAAATGGATATTAACGTTACTTAATGACCGGCAATTAAGAGAAGAAATGGGTCATAACGCGAGACTCCTAGTAGAAAATAATTATTCTTGGAATAGTTGCTCTGATAAAATAGAATTACTTTTAAAAGGTATTAATGCTCAGGTATGAGAAAGCATGCGTTCTTTTAACAAAAATTTATCATTCTTCTTCATTGTTTTGCTAGTATTAAATATCTACTTCTATTCAATTACTGAATTTTCAACTGAAGCTGCTGGATTTAGTTCATACATTGCATTTTCTGAGTTTCATACTTTAAATACTGGACATCTTGTAGAAAGATCTGATATTGAAGTATATAATCAGTTTTCAAGTCAACTTAACACAGCAAGTCAAGTGCATCCAATTTTAGTATTAAGATCTATTATTTCTTCTGTGACTGGTATACAGTATACTTCTTGGTTATACCAGATAGTTTTCTCTGCATTAATTTGTGTCTTATTTTTATTAGCTTGTATGTCTTTATTAAATTTAAAAAAAGATAGAGTAAAAATTACAGATTACTTGATATGTGGTTTTTTTTTCCTTATGCCTACCTCTATAGCTTTGTCATCAATGACTTACGGTGGCGCTTCTTTAGCATATTTTGTAATTACTATGTTAATATATCTGTATTTTAAGGAAGAAACCTCATCGGGAGTGGTTGTTAAAATACTGCTCAGTAGTATTCTTGCAATCTCCTATTTTACGGGCGCTATGGCATTGTTAGCTATCTTTTTTATAATTATCTTGTTTGAGGTGTTAGAAAAAACTACAAACAAAAAATCATTTAATTTCACTTTTCTATACCTCGTAATTTTAATTTGTTATATAATGTATATTTCAACCTCTAGATTCGGCGATCTCGTATATATGGGCAAGGCAATTTCGTCCCTCCTCTTCCAAGATAAAGTTGAGATTAATACTATGAATTCTCGTTTATCTATTGTAAAGCCTTTCTTAGCTTCGACTTCTGTTGAAAATAAAATTAGGATAGCTATCAATTTGTTTTTTGTTATGATCCCTCCTTTATATTTCGTTGTATGTGGACATAAATACTTTACTCTTAAAAAAGAGAGAATAGTTACTTTTTCATTGATTTTTTCATTATTGCCCATAACCATGTTAACTGCCTATTCTATTGGATCTGTTGGGAGATTAGTCGAATATGGGACTTTGTTTTCAACAATTTTACTTACACTAATGGCTGGTAATATAAAAGAAAAACACTGGAAATGGCTTCAAGTAGTAGCGCTTTTGGCAATATTTTCTTCAGGTTTTTCTTATCTGTTAGATGAGAATATTTCTTTATTGCATATTACATACCCAGAAAAGTATTCATCCAATTTTTTATCAAGTCATACTAATAATGATGATGTGATCTTTACGGATTTTAGATTGGCTTCGCCAGTATTAGCTAAAGGGCATTTCAACACTACAGGAGTACAAATGATAGATATCAATAATCTGGAGTCCGAAATCTCAAATGTAAATAGTATTTTTTGGGACAATAGTGTTCCCGTGCATAACGTGGTAAAAGAAATGAAGTTAGGTGACACGAGGATCAGTTATCTGTTTTTCAGTAATGAAATGACTAAAGAGATTCCTGGTATAAGAACCTATAACTTTAACTTAAAACCTGCAGCAAAAGATTTTATTTTAAAATACAATACAAGTCCATTCTTTAACAGAATATTTGATAGTGGAGCTTGCTTTGTATATACTGTAAATTAAAACCTACTTGTATTAATTATTAAATATTATATAAATGATTATTTATGTTTCAAAGGAAGGATATAGTGGAAAGAGGTATTTTATTTATTGAGCCATGGGAAAAGGCAAAAACAAATAAAACCCTAATATTTCTTGATTGCTTGTTAAAATATATTGAAGTGAATACTTTTGTATTACCACATATAAAAAGAATAAATTATAGATATAGTTTAGAAATATATTCTCAGGACTTTGAGATATCGAAAATTCTTAAAAAAAATAAATTTAAACTTTTTCAAGAAAATATTTATTTATCTGAGGATTCCAAAGATCTCAAAATTTTCAGTATTTATTTTGCCCTTAACTGGTACAAATTATTTACCAATAAATATTCTTTTTATTATCTTGATGTAGATTTAGGAGTCGCACTACAACAAGAGATTTTAAATCTAGTTTACACATTTCTGGAGAATGTAGAATTCTATAGAACTATATGTGACGAAGATTTGCTAGATTTTATTTATGTAGAAAATCCAATGTCATGTACAGGTAGATCTTTACAATATATTTGCAATGCTCGCAAAATAAAGTATTTAAATATATTTCCTTTATTTTATGGAAGTTTTAAAAATAGAATAACTAAAAAAATAGCTTACAAACGAGAAATGATGGATATAACTGGGCTATACTACATCGGCAAAAAGGAGCGGGATCCTACATATATAAATATGAATATCTTGATAATCGCTCCGTATATTAATTATCTCACTGCAATATTTCCTGTAATAAAAGTTTTGTTGGATAAAAAATATAACATATTTTTAATTGCTAAAAAGAGGGATCTTAGTAATTTCAATTTTGATTTCCAGGAAGTTAAATTAAATGTACCTTCTTATTATAGGAAGCCAGACTTTTACTTCAATAAAGAAATATTAGAATTAGATGTCCAAAAAAGTAATAATATTGTAAAGTATAATGAAATAAACGTTTTTGAAGCGTTAAAAGATGATTTCTATTACATTTTTAAAGATAAATGTAATAAGTTAAGGTCTAATTTGGATTGGTTCAGTGAGATTATTTCGTTGGCAGATCCTGATCTGGTTCTAGTAGGAGATGATAGAGGGCCTTCTTTTGTAAGAGCACAGTTACTCTATTGTAAGAAAAAAGAAATTCCTATTATTGAAATTCAGCATGGAATTTATACAGCAAACAGGCCTATAGCTCCTCCAATTTCAGATAAAATTTGTGTTTGGGGAGATTTTGCGAAAAGGGCACTGTTAAAATACGGAGCAACATCAGAACAAATAGTAGTTACTGGATCTCCTAAGTTAGACGCTTTTTATCAAGAAGTAAAATCTCATTCAATTTCTTACGTCAATAGATCTAAGCTGATACTACTTTTTGTTACCCAACCAATTTATGAAAATTTAAATTTTAAAGTAATTGAAGAAATCGGAAATATATTACAAAATAGAGATGATGTTACCTTAATAATAAAACCTCACCCAAGTGAAACTATAGGAACGTATGTTTCTATGGCAAATAAACTTCGTAGTAATGTGTTTGTTAAAGATCCCTCTGAAAGTATCGATGAATTAATTATTAGCTGTGATCTAATGATAGCAATGTCTTCAACAGCGGTTATAAATGCCGCCATTGCAGGTAAAAAAATAATAACTTTAAATATAGGGGGAACCTCCGATAATCCGTATAAAGAAATTTCTGTCGAGGTAACAAAACTAGATAAACTCTGCATAGCAGTTGAATCCCTTTTAGATAAAAGCATAGAAGAAGTTCTCTGTTTAAGAAATAAGTTTGTATATGAACACACATACATTCAAGATGGCAAAGCATCTGAAAGAGTAACAGATCTTATCATTGATATGTTAGAGAATAAAAAATAATGCCAATGAAACCGTTCATAGGAAATTACTTTTCTTTATATAAAGTCTCAGTAAAACTCATCCTTGGATTATGCTTGTATAAAATACTCAAACAGCCTATTATAGCGAATTTTGTTGAATTTAAAAGATAAAAGATCTTACAAATTTACAGTTATTAGTTTATGGTGATATTCTTCATATTAATAGACTTACAAATATTATACACATATTTTATTCTTAATAATAAAAAAGAAGTAAGCAATATGAACCAAAAAGTAATTGCAATAATTCCCGCAAGAGGCGGTAGTAAAGGCATATCAAGAAAAAATATACGATTATTAGCTGGATACCCATTGATTTACTATTCAATCCAAGCAGCTTTGAAATCAAAATACGTAACTACTGTTGTAGTTTCTACAGAAGATAAAGAAATTGCCGAAATTTCAAAATTATATGGTGCTGAGATAGTAGAAAGACCTGATAAGTTGGCTGGAGACTCGATTCCTTTAGATCCGGTAATCTACCACTCATTGAACTATACAGAATTGATGAAGAAAACAAGATATGATATAGTATTGACCATTCAAGCTACATCACCTCTTTTAAAATCGGAAACAATTGATCTCGCAATTGAAAAATATCTTGAAGAAAAATCAAATACTTTAATTGCAGTGAAAGCCGATCATCACTTATACTGGACTAAAAAAAATGGGATATTCAAGCCTCTTTATAAAGAGAGACAAAATAGACAATATTTGGAGCCAATTTATAAGGAAACAGGAGCCTTATTGATCACGAATAGAGATATAATAAGCGAATATAATAGAATTGGGAGTGAATTATCTCTCTTTGAGGTCCCAATAGAAGAATCCATAGACATTGACACATATCAAGATTTTATTATTGCAGAAAATTTGTTAACAAAAAAACTTATTGTTTTTAGGGTGGATGGGGATTCTAACATTGGGTTAGGCCACATTTATAGAGCAATTACTTTAGCAAATCAGATGATCTTTAATAATAATATCGTTTTTTTAATGGACTCGAGTAAAAAAATAGGTATCGAGAAAGTTAGCGCATACAATTTCAAAATAGTTACATTTAATTGCGTAGATGAGTTATTTGATAAAATAGAACAGATTGATCCAGATATTGTGATCAATGATATTCTTGATACGGACGTGCAATATATCACACATCTTAAAAGTATGGGATATTTTGTAGTCAACTTTGAGGATTTAGGAGAAGGATCAGAATATGCAGATATTGTTATAAATTCATTGTATGAGAACAGTTGTCCAGCTCCGAATCACTATTTTGGACACAATTATGTCTGTTTAAGAGATGAATTCTATCTTGTTCCATTTAAAACCATCAAAGAGTCAGTAAATACTATTTTAATTACTTTTGGAGGAACTGATCCAAACAATCTTACATTAAGAGCTTTAAAAGCTCTGAGATCTTTGAGCTTTAAAAATATTAAAGTAGTTGTGATACTTGGGCTGGGATACCTTCCTAAAAACGAGTTATATGCTTTTGTTGAGACCCTAAGAAAAGAAGGTTTTCAAATTGATGTAAAAGAAAATGTTATTATGATGGCTCATGAGATTTATAACGCTGACCTTGTAATTACATCTAATGGGAGAACAATTTATGAGATTACAAGCATTGGGACCCCTTTTATTTCAATTTCTCAGAACGAAAGAGAATCAATGCATCTATTTGTTCACTTTCTTAAAGGAATTATGTATCTCGGAATGGCATATCTTATATCTGAAAACGATATTTCGTCGGCTTTAAAGCGCTTAATTTCAAACTATGAGTTAAGAAAAAAGGTTCATGAGAATCTCATAAGAGTTGAGTTAAAATCAGGTACAGATAGAGTTCTAAGATTGATTTTTGACAAATATTTTGAATGGAGGAAAAATGAATCTATTAAACTTAAATGAAAAAGTTATATCAGAATCCTCAAAGCCATTTATTATAGCAGAAATCGGCGTTAACTATTATGATATTGCAGCAAAGGAGAATATCGAAATACTTGATGCAGCCAAATTAATGATAAAAGAGGCTATAGATTCGGGAGCTGATGCAGTAAAATTTCAAACTTATAAAGCAGAAAAGCTAGCCTCAAGACATTCTCCTGCTTACTGGGATACAAGTAAAGAAAGCACAAAGTCTCAGTATGAGTTGTTTAGTAAATATGATAAATTTGGAGAGGACGAGTATCGTGAGTTAGCAAAGTACGCTCAGAGCCAAAATAGTATCTTCATATCGACACCATTCGATATAGATGCTGTAGATTATTTAAATGAATTTATCCCTTTATTTAAAATTTCATCTTCTGATATTACAAATATTCCTTTCATAAGACACATAGCTAAAACTCAAAAACCAGTTTTCCTTTCTACTGGAGCATCAAATATCGATGAAATCAACAAGGCCGTTAGTACAATTGAAAGTGAAGGTAACAATCAGATTGTAATTATGCATTGTATTCTGAATTATCCCACAAATTATGAAAATGCTAACTTAGGGATGATAAAACACATTAAACAAATGTATCCCAATTATTTGATTGGATACTCAGACCATACTCTTCCAGACCCACAAATGATGGTATTGACCACAGCTGTGCTTTTTGGAGCACAAGTTATAGAAAAGCATTTTACACTTGATAAAAAATTACCTGGAAATGACCATTACCATTCGATGGATCCACTAGATCTTAAAACTTTTATAAGCAATCTGAATTTCCTAACATCAATTATTGGAAGTGAAGAGAAAAAACCTTTGGAAAGTGAGCTTCCTGCAATTCAATATGCAAGAAGAAGTTTGGTAGCTATAAGATACATTCCTAAAGGAAAGATTATTGAAAAGGAAGATCTTACTTGGAAAAGGCCTGGAATTGGAATATCGCCAGCTCTATTGGAAAGTATCATTGGTAGTGCTACCCTTAAAGATATATGTGAGGACGAAATATTGACATTCGACAAAATATCTTTAAAAAGTCTATAAGAAATCAAATTCTTATATGGACAAAGCAGACAATATATTTTTAATTTTAACATAGAGAATAATATACTATACATCCATAATTTATTCTTACCAAATACTTCTTTTCTATTTTACTTATTTTGTTGTCAAATATCCTAATTGTTCTACTATTGGGAAATGAAAAACGATTAAATAGGAAAGAGTAAACTCTCTTGGCGTTTCTAGAATATTGCTTGAAAATAAATAGTAATATTTTATTGATATTTTTATTATTGAGTACATAATTTGTGTTCGAAAAGTAAACTTTTTTTCAAACTTTGACTTGTTGTATCATACTTTTAAAAAAATATAGTTCTTTTTCATCAAATCCCTTTAAAAAAAGCAACACTATAATATAAAAAACAGCACAAATACCAACGGCAGTTATAATACTAAATAAACCAACTGGATCTAATTCGACGATTATAAGCGACATAATAATTGAGGCGAATATACTTTTCAAAATAAATTTTACATCTATCTCAAAAAGAATCGATTTGGAAGAATAATAAAATCCCACAATTAAACTCAATGTAAATGCAATTAATGTTGTAATTGCTGCTCCTTCAATTCCCATATATGGTATAAATATAAAATTTAGTCCTAAATTAAGTATTGCAGAAATAGTCCATATCTTACCTGTAATTTTTGTTTTCTTCTCAAGAATTATTACCTGTTGAACAATTGAAAAAATTCCGTAAAATAAAGAACTTAAAGCAATAAAAGGTGTTATCATGTATCCGTTTGAAGCGATTTCTGGTGTAGATAGTACCGTTAACAAAGGTTTTGATAATAAGGATAACCCAAGTGTTGATGGGATTGCTATTGCTAAATAATACTTTAATGAGTAACTTAAAATAGTTTTTACTTCGCTTAAATTGTTCTCATCATAATGCTTAGATAAAACTGCAGGGAGTATGAATGAAAGAGGACTTAAGAACATAGTTATTATACTACCTAACGAGTAACCTGGAGAATAATATCCCACGAAGTAAGTACCCATCAATATACTTATTACATAACGATCACTAGAATTTACAACCCAGCTAGAAAGATTTCCAGGTATAGTTGGTAACCCAAAATTTAGATACTGATTTATATTCTCAAATTTAGGAATTTTAATTCCAATTTCAAAGATAATGATTATGGACATAATCAAAAATGTAATGCATGATGTTAAAAAAAATCCAGTTAATGCTCCCATAATTCCTTTACTCGAAACTACAAAGAACGAAATTAGTAACATATAAAGACATGTTTGAATAAATATTATAACGGAATATTTTTTTATCTGTTGCATTGCTCTGAAATAATTAAATAGTAGATTATTGATACATTCTATGAATACAATCAAAGAGAGGATTTTTACAATAAAGCTTTTGTCATCAAATAAACTTGATGCAATCGTTTCTGAAAATAAATATATCAAAACAGACATTGTTAAACTTGTAAATAAAACTAAAAAGAAGATGGAATAGAATATTTCTTGGACCTCATTATTATTTTTTGCAGACGGCATAAACCTAACCATTGTATATGGTAATCCAAGCATGGTTATTGCTGGTACTATACCAACTGTAACAGTAGTTTGAGCCCATATTCCATACTCTTCGATAGGAATATTTTTCGTTAAAATTGGGAGCAAAATAATTCCACTCAAACCCAAAAGAAGATTCGTTACTCCAATTAATAGTATCCGTTGTGTAAAAACTTTGTATTCATTCATTTTAGGTGCTCATAAATTTTTATTTACAGATAAAGGTAGGATCTACATTGTTGAGCTGAAGGATCAATAAGTTTGAAGTTAAAATTTCTATTTAAACTTGTATTTTGCTTCAGATACTTGTTCAAAAAAATCCGCCCCATCTAGTGCAGCAGCGCGACCAGTCTGGAGAATATAATATTTACTACTGGTTTCTAGGACTGATTAGAGGATTCATTTATGATCTGTGCTTAGATAGCGATAATATTGCAATTTGATTGATTCTACTTTTCATTTGTATATGGATACATACTATTCATTATTCAAACTTAGATACCATTCATAGGTTCCCTCAATCCCATCTTTTAATGAAATTCTTGCTTTCCATCCTAAACAATTTAATCTCGTAACATCCATCAGTTTCCTTGGAGTTCCATCAGGTTTTGAAATATCATACTTAATTTCACCTTCAAATCCAACAATCTCTTTTATTAATTCTACAAGTTCGCTAATTGTAATATCTTCCCCGACGCCGATATTCACAAATTCTCCTATCTCGGAATAATCGTAATTTTCCATCAAATAGATACATGCATCTGCCATATCATCTACATGCATAAATTCTCTAAGTGGCTTTCCAGTCCCCCATACAACAACTTCAGGCTCATTATTCACTTTGGCTTCATGGAATTTTCTAATCAGAGCAGGCATCACATGTGAAGTCTCAAGATCGAAATTATCGTTAGGCCCATAAAGGTTGGTCGGCATAACTGAGATAAAATTGGTTCCATACTGTTCATTGTAATGTTTGCAAAGCCTGATTCCTGCGATTTTTGCAATTGCATAGGCTTCATTTGTCTCTTCTAGAGGGCCGGTCAACAGGTATTCTTCTTTAAGAGGCTGGGGGGCTAGTTTAGGGTAAATGCAGGAAGACCCAAGAAACAGAAGTTTTTTTACTCCATATTTATACGATGCATGGATGACATTTGATTCAATCATCAGGTTTTCGTAGATAAATTCGGCTGGATAAGTGCAGTTAGCAAGAATTCCCCCAACTTTTGCAGCAGCTAAAAAGACATATTCGGGCTTTTCCTGAGCAAAGAAATCGTTTACTGCTTGCTGATTTGTAAGATCAAGTTCTTTATGGGTACGGAAAATAAGATTAATGTAGCCTTTAGATTCAAGTTTTCTTTTAAGGGCTGAACCTACGAGGCCTCGGTGACCAGCTACATATATTTTTGACTCTTTTTCCATGAAATCGCCTTTTGAAGGGAAGATTTTTTTGATTTTGTTTTTGTTTTTAATACTTAGTTTGGGCCAGGTCTTTTGCTAAAATTCTTGTTGGGCTAATCTTTTCGAGATATAGTTTTTCAGGCCTTCTGTCGTAGTTCTGCATCTTTTTAGGATCGGTATTAGCTGCCAGCATTTCTGCAGAATAAGATTTCAGGACTTCTTCTTGATCGGAGTTTATCATTAGTTTTACTAATTTTTCCAGTCCGATTTTTGGTTTCCAGTTAAGTTTTTCTCTGGCTTTTGAGGAATCACCTATGAGTAATTCAACTTCGGTTGGCCTGTAGTATCTTGGGTCTATTTCAACTACAACTCTGCCTGTACTGGCATCTATTCCTACCTCTTCTACACCTTCTCCCTGCCAGATGATGTTGACCCCCAGTTCTTTGAATGCAAGTTCTGTAAATTCCCTTACTGAGTGGGTTTCGCCGGTTGCAATTACATAATCTTCGGGTTCTTCTTGCTGAAGCATAAGCCACATTGCTTCTACGTAATCTTTTGCAAAGCCCCAGTCTCTTTTTGCATCAAGGTTTCCAAGATAAAGCCTTTCCTGCATGCCGTATTTTATTTTCGTGGCAGCCATTGTTATTTTTCTGGTGACAAAGGTCTCTCCTCTGATTGGGGATTCGTGGTTGAAGAGGATGCCGTTGCATGCAAAAATTCCATAGGCTTCGCGGTAGTTTATTGTAATCCAGTAGGCGTAGAGTTTGGCTGCTGCATAGGGGCTTCTTGGGTAAAAGGGAGTAGTTTCATTTTGGGGAATTGCCTGGACTTTTCCGTAAAGTTCGCTGGTTGAAGCCTGGTAGAATTTCGTTTTCTTTTCAAGGCCAAGAATGCGGATTGCTTCAAGGATTCTCAGGGTTCCGAGGCCGTCAGAATTTGCAGTATATTCAGGGGTTTCGAAAGAAACTTGGACATGGCTCTGGGCTGCGAGGTTATAAATTTCGTCGGGCCGGACTTCCTGGATAATTCTAATTAGATTTGTTGAGTCTGTCAGGTCACCGTAGTGCATAAAAAAATTAACATTTCTCTCATGAGGGTCTTTGTAGAGGTGATCGATTCTTGCGGTATTGAATGAGGAGGAGCGTCTCTTAATTCCATGTACAATATATCCCTTCTCAAGTAAAAACTCTGCAAGATATGCGCCGTCCTGGCCTGTAATACCGGTTATTAATGCTATTTTGGACAAAAACCTCTTCACCCTCTTGGCTTCAATTATATATTTTTAAATTTATGAGTTGAAAAATTGAAACTTTGCTTTGTTTCTATATTAAAAATTTTTATAAGATCTATCTAATATATTTTGACAAATAAATCTCAAGCTTAAAAAATCTTTCGGAAATAATTGAGAAAATTAGATTATACAGGTAAAAATGGGAGATAATAATTTTAAAAAGAACCTTCTTATTTTAGGTAAAACAGTTTTAGGAGCTTTACATTTCCATCTCTAAACTTCACCTGTTTTAAATCAATTTTCCAAAAAGAATTGTTTATAGTTAATGTTTATTTCTTTATAAATTGATTTATATTTTAGGAAAGTTTTTTGAGATAAAGCAGTTCTTCGTCTCTTGTTTTTCGGGCTCTCATATTTTAAGTTAAATAATTTTATTATACGCAAACTTTTAGAAGAGTTTTTATATTAGAATGTTCTTCACGTCAGAAAATACTATAAATATGAACGTAACAAATAATCTTAACCATTGTTAGGGGTGGTACTACGTTTCAGTATATTATGCAGGTGTCGGATCTAAATCACTCAGTTAAAATTCGTTTAAGGCATGAGCTGGCTGTTCTACTAAATTTCTTCAGGAATGTGGAATTTAATGAACCTTTGTATTATCTTACGCTTCCAGGGCTTCTTTTGAGTACAGGTGGGGTTTATGAAGGGGTTAATTTAATGCAGGCATATTCCCTTGGAGGAAATTTTGACTTTTCGTTCAGCTTCTTTATTGTTCTGCTAACCTTCTTAGGGATGTGTCTGGCTTTTGCTGGGATTTTAGAGCATTCAATAGCTGGTTTTATAAAATACGCCGAAAATAAGCTGTAAAAATTCTCTGGATTTCTGTAAATTTCGCTTAGAAAAAAGTTATGGGGACGAAAAACGAAAATTAAAATCACAATTACAATACTATTTTAGAATTAATAAAAATTAGTAAAGATATTCTCCACACAGACCATGGATTTCTGCAAGTTACCTGTCTGTGTGGATGTATCCTTGAAGTGCTAAAAGCACGCTGTCACTCATTAATTAGTGCTTTACGCATAAAAATTTATTTTCAAATTTGCAAATCTGAATATTTTTAGAAACTTTGGAAAGGTCGAAGAACAGAGAAAGAATAGAGAAATAGTCAAAAAAGCTCTTTTACAAAATCACGAAACGCAAAATCAAAATTAATATTCTACTTCTGGTACAATTCTGGTACTATTCTGGTATAGTTTCTTTTACTTCCTTTTCCTTTATTTTCTAATTTCTTTATTTCTTCACATATTAATTCATTTAAAGAGTGTCTTAAAATTAATTTAATTCTACTATTGGAACAGGATTTACGCATTTGAACTGAAAAACGGTACAATAAGCTGTTAAATGCCCAAAACGTAAACTTTCACCATGATGTTTAATGTATTTGATTTTATACGTATAGCGAATACGTCCTACGGAATAAATTTACTATCTGAATTTGAAGTTATGGTACTAATTATCCAATTGTAGAAGCGATTTGAATTTAGCATGAAAATTTTACAATTTTCATTTGTTTGAGCCTGTTATTCGAAGAATTTCATACTCGTTTTAAGATTCTCTTAACCAAAGCTGATAAATTTAAAATCTGGTATCGAAAGATTCACAGATCATCTTTAAATTTGATATGCCAGAAGATAAGACAGAATGATTTTCCAAAGTTCGTACTTAAATCTACCACAGTTCTAATTATATTTCTTTTAGCATCGGTTAACGAATTTTATGCACAACTTCGAATACTAAATATAACGATTTTCTAACAAATTCATAGATATATAGCATAAAAAATAACACTTTTTGATTTTCTAATCCCTAACCAGATCAAAATGAGAAGCCTTTTAATTTTTCTATCTAAATAGAACTTTATATATACTGTTGTCTTAATACAAATATTTAAAAAACGTAAGTAAAAAGTAGATTATATTAAAAAAAAGTTATAAAATGATAATTATAGACGATATAATATAATTTAATAATATACATGTGAACATTCGGCCTACTTAGGCTTAATTAGGAAATTCTCGACACATTTTGAAAGGAGTAAATAAAAATGGAGTTTGATTCTTTGTAAACGTATACATAAAAAAGGAGAAATATTAAATGAAAAATAAGGTAAAATCAGTAATATTTATTTTATCTTGTCTATTAATTTTATCGACAAATGTAATAACAGCTTCAGCCGCAGTAACCTTTACAGCAAATCCAACAACCGGTAAAGTCCCACTTACAGTAACGCTGACTCCAAATTTGGATTCCACAGTTAACGCGTACAATATCCTTTTTGGAGACGGGACTCATCTGCCTTCAGATCTATATTGGGGGAACCCGCTATTCAACCAGCCTGTCAGCCATACATATTATTCCCCAGGCACGTATAGGCCAACCCTGATTATGAATAATGGGCAGCAGATGTACGTTTTAATAACTGTGACTGCTCCCCCAGCTCCCCAGCCTGGATTTACAGTCAATCCTACAGGCGGCAGTGTGCCTCTGACCGTTCAGATCACTGACTCCTCAACAAACGCAGGCAGTTACATATACAACTTTGGAGACGGCACACAGGAGACCACAGCCTCTCCCCAGCACACATATACCCAGCCCGGGGAGTATACAATTCTGCAGGTCGTAACAAACGCTGGAGGGCAAGCCACAGCAACAGCACATGTCAGTGTAAAGGCAAAACCTGTAGCTGCATTTTCCATTGACACCAAATCCGGGGAAGTCCCTCTTACAGTCCATGTAACCGACATGTCATCAGGAGCAACCGGAATTACCTGGAAATTTGATGAAATCTCGGAAGAAGGGGTCATTGGAGAAACAAAAGAACACACTTTTACCACACCTGGAACCCATAACATAATACTTACTGTATCCAACGGCTACGACACGTCAGCAGCGTCTGATTCTGTAACTGTAACAGCTCCTACACCAACAGCAGACTTTATTTATACAATTGACAGCAAAGTTGCTCCAGCTACAGTAAACTTTGATAGTTCGGCTTCAATCAATGCTAAAAATTATGTATGGGACTTCAATGGAGACGGAGTGACAGATTCTACAGTTGCAAACCCGACATATACTTTCGACAAGGCAGGGGCTTATCCTGTCACTCTGAGAGTAACAAACGAATATGCAGGAGCTCAGACAACAAAGAGCATACTGGTTGAAAATAGGGTTATCCCAGATTTCTCGTTTACCACAAACGGGGATTTTGCCCCTGTAACTATAACCTGTGATTCTGCAGCAACCCAGTTTGCAGACTCTGTAAGCTGGGTCGTTAACAAAGGAGAGACCAAGATTGCTGAATCTCAGGAAGCCAACCCAAGCTTTACCCTGCAAGATCCCGGAGTCTACGATGTTGTTCTCACTGCGAGCAACGCTTTTAGTACTGAGTCGATAACAAAGCAGGTAACTGTCAAAGCCCCTGTAACAGCCAGTTTCACCTATACAACTGATGGGTTATATGTGAAATTTACTGATCAGAGTACAGGTGGAGAAATTAATTCCTGGAACTGGGACTTTGGAGACGGGCAGGGATCAACCCTTCCAAACCCTGAACATACCTTTGCAGGATCTGGAATGTACAGCGTCAGGCTGTTTGTCACCAACTCTGATGGCAGCACCAGCAGTTCAAAGACCGATGTAACCGTTGCAGCTCCAGCTCCTGTTGCACAGCTCGAAGTCAGCCCTGTAAATGGGGAAGCTCCTCTTACAGTCACTTTCAGAGACCTGAGTACCGGGGAAATCAATTCTCGTGTCTGGACTGTCGATGGAGTGGATCTTTCTGCAACCGATGCAACTCTGACCCACACTTTTGATACTGCTGGCGCTCACACTGTCAAGCTGACTGTAACAGGTACTTCCAGCAGCTCGGACAGCAAGGAAGTAGTAGTGACATCTCCAGCAGCAGTCCTGAAAATTAACGGTATAAAAGCTGACGTTGTAAGCGGGGCTGTTCCTCTGAAGGTACTGTTTACAGCCGATGTGACCGGCACTCCAACTCTCTACACTTGGACATTCGACAAACTAGGGACTCCTGAGTCAACAAAATCAAGCATGAATCATGTATTCACACAGCCTGGGATTTATGATGTAACTCTAACTGTGAAAGATGCAGCCGGAAACACGGATACAATGACAAAAACAGCTTTTATTACAGCGATTGCAAAAGAAAAGAAAAACAAATAATGGTGGATTCCATCCATCATTCTCTTTTTTAGGTTAAAAAAGGATTGCTTAATTTCTTAATTTCTCGTTGTTTGTTTTTATGGCTCTTCGCTGTTTTGTATGGGTTGAAAATAATTCATTAGTTACACAGTTGCCCGATTGAAATGAAAAACATTGAGCTTGAATCTGATTTTCGATAACAAATGATTCTAAATTTTGGGCATATTACTTCAATATTTAGGAAATGAATATAAGTTACCCACTCGAAACAGCGAAGAGCCGTTTTTATTACACAAAAGTAGTAAGCATCATTTCGAATCGATATCAATAAAATTTATCAAAAATTAAACGTCGACCCGCAGAAAAAAGGTTTTTAGGTTTAACTTTTTTATTTTATTAAATCTGCTGCATTTTTATAAAATATAAGTGCAAGCAAACTACAATATTTATGCGTCTAACACTATAAAATGAAACGCTGAGGAAGAATTCTTTCCCAACTTTCAATGTTCCTAGATTATTTTTCTCTGCGAATAACAATAGAACTGCATCAATAGTGGTTGATGGTTCTGCTTTTTCTTCTATTCCAATCTCATTGTCGTAAACTATTTTATCGTTTTCAGAGTCCAGTTTCGTAGGAATTCGTGCGTTCGAATCGCACCTCTCGCATCCAAATATTTTTTCAGTTACTTTTAAAATCGTTTTTTGGTTCTCTTACTGTCGTTCTTCAGTTTCGTATTATTCCAAAGCTTCCTTTATTAGTTTCATTCAGAAAAACATTTAGTGAACCTATAATTCGGTGGTATAACTTTAAAAAATCAATAAGTGCATCTATTCCTTCATTAAAATTTTCTTTATCTTTCTGGAACAGTTTATTATTAACATCGATAGGATGCGTTAAACCAATCAAATTTACACGTACTTTCTCCAGATGCTGAAGATTGTTATATTTCTTCTAAAAATCCAGTTCTGAAAGCAATGAATAATATCTTGTAAAATAACTCACAAGACATTTGTGCGTCTTGCGCGTCTTTAGTGCGGCTTTTGCGGCTTTAATTTGGAGATCGTAGGGCATAGCGAGAAGTCCCCTTCCTCGACAATTTTCGCAATAAGTAAATTTTTTGTTAAGGGAGAGACTTTATCTTTTATTTTCACTTGAAATTCGCGTAAAATCGCAAATAAAAGATTATATTACGGCAGGCACCAGTTTTCTATAAAATACATATGAGAAAAGAACATTTTATTGTAGAAATTTCAAACTAGCATCATAGGAGAAACGTTTTATAGCACAGTGAAAATCTGTTAATTATGGAAGAAACGTACAGATTTTCAGCCGTTATTCAAAAAGAAGGAAAATGGTATGTTTCCTGGTGTCCCGAGCTTGATATTGTGAGTTAGGGGGAAACAATTGAAGAAGCCATCAAGAATCTGAAAGAGGCACTAGAACTTTATCTTGAAGATGAGGACGTTCAAAGTCCTGAAGAAGGACAGGTTTTTACAACAATAGAGGTCTCTTTAAATTCCAAAACTTCCAACCCCGTCAGCTCGTGAAGTTATAAGAGTAATTTTTCAATTAAATAAGGCAGAATCCCCTTCCTCAGGAGTCTGGTAAAACCGGACAAACAGGAGGGTAATTGTCTTACTTGAATAATAAGTATAGATCTTAATTGCCATTATTGCCCTATATGCTCCTACTTATAAGGAATATAGAGGAGTTTTAGCAGAAGTTTTTAGTTTCTTGCCGTTTGAGTATGGATATTCTTTGATTTTGCTAACAGCGTTGAAGAGTTTAGTTTTTTCTTCAGAGGGTAATTTATTCGTATCTCTAATTGCATGTGCTGTGTACTCAACTGAATACATTTAATCCTCGATGCCTAGCATTCTTTTAGCTTCGTCTTCACTATATACTCTACCCGCTTTAATATCTTCTAGACTCTCTTCAATACCTTTTATTTCTTCATCGGTTAATGGTTCTCTATCATTTGCCATTTTTATGAGCCTTTCCACAACTGAGTTATAAGATTCGTTTTTGTACGCTTTTAAATCATCTAATTTCCTCTTAACTTTAGGATCAATACATATTGTTGTTGTAGC
>CAZFNE010000006.1:24190-32773 GCA_964520335.1 uncultured Methanosarcinales archaeon
ATATGTAATAGTAAATATTAGAGTAAAAATCCGTTATTAGTATATTGTATCACAAAGAATCACATAAAATACCTGAATTTTAGCTCTTAAAGACCTTAATTCAGAGGATCTCGTGCCTATTTTGTAGCAAATGGAAATGACATATTGATATCTAAGAGGCTGTCTTAAAATTAAATATTGCTTTTACCTTAATTGAAGTTACTAGTCAGAATTCAATTTTTATTCTTATATTGTTGGATAAGCTCTATTAATCCAAATATCATTGTAGCTGGGTTACTTTCTTCTCGAAGTATTTTCTCATTTTTATCG
The DNA here is from genome assembly GCA_964520335.1 of uncultured Methanosarcinales archaeon. Lineage (GTDB taxonomy): Archaea > Halobacteriota > Methanosarcinia > Methanosarcinales > Methanosarcinaceae > Methanosarcina. The sequence goes on from CAZFNE010000006.1 coordinate 24,500, forward strand.
ACATATATTTGATAGATTTTCTTGGAATAGTCTTTTGCGGTTTCAATTTTGTCTTTTGTATCATTGTAAATGTTCGGATTATTCTTTTTATATGATCCAAGATGCTTCCGTAACTTTAATTTTAACAATTGAGGCTGCATAGGTTCATAATATAGTTCAAAATGACACAGAATCCAATACTCGAAACAAGGGTTAGATATAATCAATTGGGATGAGTTTTTCACAATTTTTTCAGCTTGCTCAAAATCCTTGTTTGTGTTGGAATCTCTATCAAAAACATAAAATATTGAATCGCCTTTGATAAAGTCTTTAGCATGATGTTTTCGATAATTTACTGAATATTCTAATAATTTAACAATATTTTTGTCTTCGCAAATTATTGGTCTAATCTGGAGGCCGCTTATCCTTTCCACTGCTTTTAATTGAGCAAAATAATTATACTCAGTTTTCCCCTCACAAAAAATCCAGGCGGAATTTATAGATTTATTTCCAGATTTTCTTGCCATTATATCAATCCAAGATTCTTCCTCAGTTTTTACTCGATCTTTACTCAATCTTCACATCTTCTTCACTCAAAAGAGTTTCGTCAATAAATGGGACTCCTCCCACTCTCCCATTAAGATAAACCCTTTCGAAATCGGTTACCTGGCGCACATCATAATCAAGAAGCGAGCTTAATTCCGTATATTTATTTGGCTCTTTTGAACAAAAGTAAATCTGGTCTGTTCTAAAAAGTTCGTTATCTAGAAGTGTTGTATCATGGGTGGTGAAGATTAACTGGCCATTTTTTTTATTTTTATCACTGTGGAATAGCATTATGAGTAAACGAGTAATTTTTGGATGGAGGCTGGTATCAAATTCGTCTATAACAGCTACTTTTCCGTTTTCCATAATGTCAAATAAAGGGCCTAATATAGCCAGGGTTTTGTTTGTTCCTTCTGACTCTTCTGTTGGATCAAAATTAATTTTTTTACCATTTTCATTCTTATGCGTGAATTTTACCTCAAAAAAATCGTCTATTGAATTTTCAACTTGGATCGAACTTTCGTTTTTTTGATTGATATTAAAGTTAACTTTCTGGATTGGCTTTGCTTCCTTCTTGATATATATATCTTCTATTCCACCAAAATCTGCTTTTTTTAGGATTTCAAGAATCTTGGTCTTTAATTCGGAATCTTCATGCAACTTCCTTATAGTATAATTTCCCCATAATGGATTAATGTTAATTACCAAATTAGAGATGAATAAATAAGGAACTCTTGTTTTCTGGTACTTCAATTGCGTAGCTCTCGAAAGATATAAGGTATTTTCAATAACTTGGGATTTTATGAATTCTTGTTGTTCATTGTCAATACCAAAAGAAAAGTTTTCTGTATTTTTCCTTTCAAAAATCTTCTTTTCCTTTTTTCCTGTAGCATAAAACAGATATTCGTCTACAATTCTTTTGGAGTCACAGGAAAAACCATACCTGTAAGTGCTATTTTCATGGATAAATTTTATTTCGAAAAGGCTAGGACTTTTATAACATTCAGGGCTCAATTTGAAAGGGGCGACTTTAATTTCTGTATCTATATTAAAATTGTGTGAGCTGGTTACCATCCCATGCATGAATGCAATCGCTTTTATTAAATTGGATTTGCCTGAAGAATTGGCCCCGTAGATTGCTACAGACTTAAGTGCCCTTCCCTTCTTAGGAGTTTTAATTACATTCTGAGGTAGCTTCGTACCTGAGCTTGGCTCCATACTTAAAGTAACTCTTTCTTTAAATGAGAGAAAATTTTCAACCGAGAATTCAATCAGCATATATTTGTATACGTATCTCTTGATTAAATAAATATCTAAAATTTGCAGGAAAATTGCAAGATTTACATCAAAACCAGGTTAATAGCTAAAATACATACATTATTTGCAATTTTTTTGCAAAAATCACTTTTTTCTCTTATTTTCTTTTTTCCTCTTATTTAATCTCCAAGCCTTTCTACCTGAGTAGACATGCAGGAAGTTCGGATACCAAAGCAATATAAATTCCGTCTTCGCCCTGTTCGATAATAACAATAAATTCCATCATTCACGCCTCGAATAAAAGTTCTAAAACATTTCGCAACCTTTGGTTACTTTATTGCTACTCAGAGTGGGTTTAATAATGCCCCTATATCCAAAATACCCGCTGAAGGGTTGAATTAAAAGTTCTGGCCATCTCTTCTTCTTTCCCTTTTTTGTATTCTGCCATCATGAAGCTGTGCTCATCCTTGGGTACTTATTGGAAGGCCTATACCGTTTAGCCCAAGGGCGTCAAGGCTTTTTTATTAAAAAATATTAAAAATTTTCTTTATTTTTAATAAAAATGTCTACATATCAAAAATTTTATAAATTATAAATACATTCTCAGAATTAAAAAATTATCTTATTTAGTGGCAATTTCCTTTATTCAGTTCCTTAACTTGATTTTCTTTAAGTTCCATGTAAGAATTTAAAGGAAATAAAGAGACTGAGAAGGAAGGCATACAATTTATTTTTTATATTTATCCCGGTGTAGTACTGGATAGGAGGGTTTTTCATGAAAGCTTTAGAAGTAAATTCAAGTCATTTCATTAATAAAGAAAATAAACTAAAATCTCAAAAATTCTTGAAATTCACAGGCTCAAAGCCTCTCATCTGTTTCTTATCTGCATTTCTTATATTTTGTTTGCTCATTTCCCCGGCCTGTGCGGCTGTTTCCTGGGAATTTTCCCCGGCTTCCCCTGTTGTTGGAGATACTATAAAGATAAAGGGGACTGCTGCTCCGAATGAGGAGATTAAAGGAGAAATAACTTTTGAAACCGACGTTCCTGTTTCTAAGGGAAAGTACCAGTATATCCTTGAAAAAATAAGGGTGCCTGAAGGTTTTAATAATTATTTCACCGTAAGAGCTGAGGGAGTTAAAGACCTGCATGTCGGAGTAAAGAAGTTTGTCTGGGTTAACCTCAATGCAAAAGCCTCAGATGGGGTTGCAACTCTTTCTCAGGGCCACGTGCCTCCTCTCTCGTACAGGATTGTGCTTGACGGAAATGCCCAGGACGGAAAATCCTCTGTACACCTTAAATTTACCGGTTCTCAAACAATTAAGGCCGATTCAAAAGGGAAATTCAAGTACAGCTATAGTACTTCTTCAATTCCTGCAGGTATTTTCAAAATAAAAATCGGAGGCACGGAACAGACAATCGAATTAAACACCAAGGAAAAGAAAAAATCTGTAGCTGACTTTTCTGCAACTCCCCTTTCAGGAAATGCTCCTTTAACTGTTGCATTTACCGATAATAGCAAAGGAAACCCTGGAGAATGGAACTGGTACTTCGGAGACGGGAAAGCTTCAATGGAACAGAATCCTGTCCATACATATAATAGACCTGGAAAATACACCGTTACCCTGAAAGCAAAAAATAATGCAGGTAGTGATAAAACAACTAAATTCAATTATATAGATGTCAAGAAGGTTGTAACTGTCCCAGTAGCCGATTTTTCCGCGTCCCCAACCTCAGGCAAAACTCCCCTGGAAGTCCAGTTCCTTGACAGCAGTAAAGGCTATCCGGCCTCATGGCGGTGGAGCTTCGGAGATGGAAGTTATTCGGCACGAAAAAGTCCCGTACACGTTTATCATAAAGAAGGAAAGTATACCGTTACTCTAAAAGTAAAGAATGAGAAAGGGACTGATACCAAAATCATATCCGAATATATTGTTGTCTCAAAAGGAAATGGGAATCATAAGCCCAGACATTAAATGTAGTTATTAAAAACAATTATTAAAAGCAATTTTAACCATTTTGGCCACTTCCGGGAAAGAATCCCAATTCTTATTTCTATAAGGCAAAATGGTTAAAATGGTTAAAAAGGTTAAAAAGGGCTGAAAACGGTTGAAAATAGTGAATGATGGTTAAAATTGGCAATATTAAATACTAATTACACTTGCTTCTATACTTGCTACTAACTACATTTGCAGCAATAAAAAGAGAATTAAAAAGGTTAAAGGCCTTAATATACCCGTCCTTAAATCTCTCTAAAATTTTATATTTTTTCTATAATTATTTTTATTTTTTATTTTTAACTTCTTAATTTTTCAGGGTTGCCGCCTTATTTTCATTATTGCAAGTCCGCTCAGAAGCGTTATCATAAAGCCCAGGATAAGGGAAGGGATTTTAGGGGGGTTCTTTATGAATATCTTTGCCGTGGCTGCTGCATCTCCTATTTTGGGACTGAGCTCCCCGAGTGAAACTGCTTCCAGGGAGCCAAAAATCGAATCTTTGCTCTCAAGGACTGAAGGGAGCTTCTTTTTAATTGGATTGGAGCCTGAGCCGTCCTCTGGAGAAGCTGAGGCTCTTCCATTAAGAGAAACGACTTTTGGGACATATACAGTAAGTTTTTTCTGCACTATGCCTGCAAGGCCTTTATCTTTCTCATAGGCGCCTGCAAAAAGGAAATAGTTTCCTGGGACAAGGTCGGCACTTGTAAGAGAAAGAGTTTTCTGGTTTTCCTCCCCTATAGTTATTGCCCCCTTTCCTTCCCCAATTAGTTTCTGGACTTCCAATTTGAATTTGGCCTTACCTGCTTCCGGTCCTGAAGAAAAAGCATTCTGGAAATTCATCCCTGAGTCGGATGAGCCGCTTCCGGAATTTACAAGGAAATTTATTCCTGAGAGGAAGTTTTCAATTCCGGTCTCTATTCCGTTTGAATCTCCATTCAAATTTGCTTTGTAGGCGTCTTCATTTAGCAGGACTACCCAGTAGATGTAATTTCCTGTTTCTTCATCGGCTTGGCCTTCCAGAGACAAATTAACCCCAAAGTCCTCTCCTTCTTTAACGGCGCCTGGAACCTCTGCTCTCATTTCATACTCAAGGACCTTAAAATAATTCGCTGAAAGGATCTGTTTCTGGTTTCCAGGCTCTGGACTGGATGTGGACGCAGAGCCGCCTTCCGAATTATTAATTTCTTCCTCCCCTGCAAGCATTATAACTGTCCAGTAATCTCCTGCAGGCAGAGGGTCAAAAGTCAAAGGTAAAAGGTCTCCCTTTTCATCCAACACTGCAGGAATCTGGATATATGATTCTGTATTTTTTCGGACGAGCTCTTCAAAACCAGCTGAATCATTCCCTCCGTTCTCATTTTCAAGCCCCAAAATCCCTCCCTCTGAAAAATCAGGCCCATTTTTCCTGACAAGATAAACATCTACTTTTTGTCCTGCCAGAGCTTCGGGTCCATCGTATTCTACCTTTACATTTTCGTGTGTGGTGTAAAAGGAATCTGAAGAGTAAGTATGGGAAAGGATGAATTTTATATTTTGCCAGCTACTCTTTTCTGTTTTATTTTCTTCTGACTCATTCTGTCCGGAATAGTTCTCCTCTGATGTATTCTTTTCTGGATTTAGTTCGCATTCTGAATTTTGAGTTTCATTATCGCTTTTTTTAGGGCAGGTCCAGTTAAACGTTAGAGTTTTTGGCTCGGACTCCATTCCTCTGTTTTCCGGGCTGTAAGTGACCTTGCAAGGTTTCATTTTTACTTCAGGATTTTCAGCTTCGCATTTCTGGCTTTTAGCTGCAGGACACGCCTCTCCTGTTATTTCCGTCTTTTCAATCGTTTTCTCCAGAGCTGCTGAATCCTCATTAATTTCTATCTCTTTTTTAACTCCTTTTTCACCTTCTTTCTCATTTATTCTTGAATTTAGTCCTTCATCTTCTTTAATTATGTCTAATTTCGGACCTGTTTCTGAATCTAAATCCTCTTTATTTTCATCTCCCGCATTGTTTGTACCCTCAGATGGGCTCAATTCCTGCTCAGCAACCTCCGAAATGCCTCCCTCATTTTGCTCTCCCTGTTTTTTCTCCTCACCTGCAGGCTTCTGGCCATTGAAATAAGTGTCAGTTGCTTGCCCCTGTTCAGGGAAATATTTTACAGGCTGCGTAGTTTGCTGTCCATTTGAAATTTCGGGTTCTTTTTCCTCAGTAACCGGGCCTGGCTGCCCGTCTGTGCTTTGTTCCTGTCCAGTAGCTCCCTGATTATTTTCTGTATTTTCTGCATTTTTATTATTTTCCGGGCTGTTTACAACTTTCTGGGAATCTCCCGAATTTTCTATAGAATTTTCTATATTATTTTTTAGTTCAGGTCCCTTTTCAATATCCTTTTCTGTATCTTCTTTGCTAGTTCCCTGGCTGTTCTGGCTGCTCTCCTCAGGTTTTACTTTTACTTTTTCTTTCTCGCTCTGCAGTTTCTCAACTTCTTCTTGCTTTCCGGGGTTTCCGGGGTTTCCAGGACCTTCCTCATGATTTGCAGAGGGAGTTTCATCCATTTTATCTTTTTGACCTGTTTCAGGGCTTACTGGCCTATTTCGGGCCTGACCTGTACCTTCCTGGGTTATGCTGCTGCCAGTGTCCTGCTGTTTTTCCAGTTCAGCAAGTGGTTTCGAACTCTCTTGTGAACTCTCTTGCGGGATCAGTTTTTTTTCCTCTTTTAGAGAACTTTCAGAGCTTTTGGAGTTTTCTTCATCTCTTACAATAATAATATTTTTCCCTTGTTCTTCGCTTTGTTTATCTACTGTGTTTTCCTGACCATCAGCAGGCTTGTCTGCATTTTCCTGGCTATAAGGCTCTATACTGGTTTTCCCTTCTTGAAGAGAATCCTGTCTGTTTGCGCCTGCATCTGCGCTAATAACTGTCGGGGCATTTCCTGTACCAGTCTGCTGTCCTATACTGGCAGTTCCAGGTTCTGTTTGAACTTTTTGATCTTCCAGCGCTTCCTGTCCATTTAAAGCATTATTTGCAGCATTATTTCCTTCGGTACTGGCTTCTGAGTTCGATTTTTTCAAATTTTCCATATTATTCTGCAGGCCCAATATTGTATCCTTTAGCTCTGGGTTTCCTTGAAGGTCCTGTTCTGGATTTTTTTCTGGGGTTTTCGTTATTACAGCCTTTTCGGAATTTCCTGCTCCTTCATTTGTTTGGATTCCTGTTTGAACTCCTATTTGAACCCCTGGCTCTTCATTCTTAGCTATTATTTGCGGGCTTTCTGCTGTGCTCGCGATTGTTTCAGGGACTGGTTGTAAGCTCAGGCCTGAATTTTCGGCTGCCTTTTCCTGCTCTTCTGTGGGCTGGACTTTTATTATCTTAGGCGCAGGAGTCAGGTCGGCATTTCCCTGGCCTTCTGTGCTAATCTCTTCGACTGCCCCTGATATTACAATAACTGAAAAAATAAGAATTAAAACAATAGAGATTAATTTCCATTTTTTGCCGCATATTTTATTGGATGTTCCAGTACTTTTTTTCAATTAATATACCCCGTAATTATCCTCTTTCCGCTTAAACCTGGATTTAGACCTGAATTTAGACCTGAATTTAGACCTGAATTAAACTATTTAGGGAACTTCATTCCTTGTTAATCAGTGGTCGCTGTTTCATGAAAAACAGCAAATAAAGGAATACCTACAATTATAACGAAAATTTAATTTTCTTAAATTTTTCGAGATTTATAAGGTTTGTAGACAAAACAAAAAATAAATTTTACGAAATAATTCTTTTAGAATGCAAATTACCATATGTGGTTTTAATACTTTCGATATTTTCTCTGTTATAATTTTTCTTTTATTTTAATCATCTGCCTGGAATTAGCTTTTTATAAAAATTCGATATCTTCCAGTCAGCATAAAAATAAATCTTTAAAATTAAATCTTTAGAATTTCTAAAATAGGACGGTTAGACTTTTTAAATTAAAATTTCTTAAATTACTAAAATATTTAGCCATTTTTAGGCTTTTTATTTTGAAGGATTTCTTTTTTGGCCTTTTGGCTTTACATACTCGAACAGCACTCAAAATTGTGCACCCACCTGTACTCACCTATGTATAATATATAGCTGTACACAGCCAAGCAACCAAACAGAATATAGCAATATAAATTTGCATCCGCTCTCAAGCACCCGTTTATTTCAAAAACAGTTTTGTTTCCTTAAATGATCATATTCTCAGGGTTTCTGGACTTTTTTCATTCTCCCTATTTTCATTTTGTCAAAGGCGGCTACAAAGGCTTTATATATGAGATGTGCTATTTAAAGGCAAAGTACATCCAAGATTGAGATTTTGAAGCCCTTCTGGGCTTGAAATTATTTATCAAGATCAATGTGATGCTAATCCCATTTCCTGGAAGTTTCCGGGAAATAATGGCTTCTCCTGTGCTTTATGGGAGATTGCCTGATTAAAAATTAAATCCAGTGAGAAAAGTCGGATCAACATGAGTGTCAAAGGGCCAATGCTTTG
>CAZFNE010000007.1:0-2704 GCA_964520335.1 uncultured Methanosarcinales archaeon
CAGGATGAAGAGAGCACCTGAGGAGGATCTCCTCATGTACTTTCATGCTAAATTAAACAGAAACTGAAATGGAAATAAGATCTTTTAAGAACTTTTGCGGATTCCCTGGGATACCTGGAATAAAAACAAGACCTTAAAATGATTTTAAAACAAAAAAAGCTTTAAAATTCTTAAAATACTATTTAATAAAGAAATCCAGATTAAAAAAGCTTATTTTTAGATTTCTAGTAATTTGTTTCCTGTAATTCTGAGAAAGAGGGCATCATTCCTGGAGTGTGAATCTGTTTTTCTGAAAGTTGGGGTTTTTTCTAATTCTGGAACGTGGGGGTAACGTTCTATGTTGGGGGTATTGGGGGTGTTTGGGGTTGATATAAAAAATAGCTTTGCGGAATGATGCCATTTTTCAGATGTCAGGATTACTGACATTTATTTTAAATCATAGTTATATTATATAAATATATAGGAAAATCAGAACCGATTTTCAATATAGAAATATATCGGCAGGTTATGGCTATGCACTAGTATATTCTCTATATATTCTGACGCATGATACTGTTTTATCCTTTACTGAAATAAATAACTGGAATATTATTTTTTTCATAATTCTAAAATTTGACGCTTTTTAAAGAATTAACTTCTATTAAACTTGATAACTCAGTCTGTCCTTCCAAACATTCTATCCAGATCTCCTTTTGTAATTGAAATAACAGTGGGCCTGCCATGAGGGCACGAATAAGGAACCTGAACCATTCTGAGCTGTTCTATTAGTTCTTCAATCTGTCTCAGGCTAAAAGCTGCTCCGCCTTTTATTGCGGCTCTGCATGCCAGAATTTTGGAGATTTTCTCCGAAATTCCCGTATCTTTTCTGACTTTGCCGGAGAGTAAAAGGTCTGAAACAATATCATGGATAACTTCTTTGCTCTCAAGCCGTCCAAAAATCTCAGGAACAAAAGTGACTACATAAGTATTATCTCCAAATTCCGATATTCCGAAACCGTATTCTTCAAGGTAAGGAATATATTCTTCCATAAGCACTTTTTCCTTCGGAGTGAGATCTATAGTTACAGGACTTATCAATTCCTGCACCCTGGATTTTTTCATCTTCAAAAGCTGTTCGTAAAGGATTCTTTCATGGACGGCGTGCTGGTCAATAATTATCAGATCCTCTCCCTTTTCGGCGAGGATGTACACTTTAGAAACCTGGCCTATTATTCTCAGGTCTTCAAGCAGCTCCGTATTTGTTTTATTCGTTTTCTGTCTTGGCTTTTGGATCTCTTGTTGCCCTTCTCTTTGCTGTTCTTTCTCCCCTTGTGCCCCTAGCCTGATTTCTTCTTCTTTCTTTCCTTCTTTTTCTTCAGCAAAATCAAGAAGCCTCTCCGATTTTTTAAGTTTCCTTTCAGTATCTTTTACTGGATAAGTATACGTTTCTGGTTTATTTTGAGGAAGTTTGCTGGTTTCAGGAATCCCTGTATTTTCTGTTCTCTTTAGTTCGGGAGTCTGCCCTAAACTTTCATTTCTTAAAGCTTCTGTACCTTTGTTTCCATTTTTTTCAGGGTGCTCGGGAGGCATTTTTTGGAATTTTTCCCGGGCTTCCAAGACCTGCATCCCCTTTATCCCAGCCGATGAGCTTTCAAGCTCAAAGCTTTTCTGGAAAACTTTATTTTCTCGATCCCTGCCTTTACTTCCTCTACCTTTAATTTCAGGGACGAGGGTGTTTTCCGAGAGCACTTTTTCAATGGCAGCTATAATTACTGTTTCAAGTTCTTTTTCGCGGCTGAACCTTACTTCAGCCTTCCTAGGATGGACGTTTACATCTACTTCCCTGGGGTCTAGAAAAAGCGAGAGTACTGCTACAGGATAACGCTCCTTCGGGATTTTTGTGTAATAGCCTTCTCGTACGGCTTTATTGATAACTTTTGAAGTTACAGGCCGTGTGTTTACGAAAAGATAAAGCTGGTCTCCTTCTCCTCTTGTTTTTTCGGGTTTTGAAATATACCCTTTAAGCTCAAATTCTTCTGTCCTGTATTCAAGAGGGAGCATTGCCCGGGCAGTTTCCAGCCCAAGGAGATTTACAATACTGTTGAAGGTTTGCTGGGAACCGATATTCCTCAGGATAGTTTTTCCCTCATTGAGAAGAGTAAAGGAAATCTCTGGGTTTGCAAGAGCTAGCCGCATAACGGTATCTGTGATATGGGCAAGCTCAGTCCGGTCGCTTTTCAAATATTTGCGTCTTGCAGGCATATTATAAAAGAGGTCTTTTACATGTACTGAGGTTCCGGGGGCAGTTCCTGCATCCGAAGTTTCAAGAATTTTCCCCCCGTGAATTACTATTTTTGTGCCTGTAATTTCTTCAGAAGGCCGGGTCAGGATCTCAACTTTAGCAACTGCTGTAATTGAAGCAAGCGCTTCTCCCCGAAATCCCATTGTAGAAATACTGTCAAGGTCCTCTATTAGGGTAAGCTTGCTTGTTGCGTGTTTTTTGTATGCTAGAAGGGCATCTTCTTTGCCCATTCCAGAGCCGTTATCCCTGACAAGAATTGAAGTTTTCCCGCCTTTCTCAACCTCGATTCGAATATCAGTGGCTCCGGCATCAATGGAATTGTCTATAAGTTCCTTTACTATGGAAGCAGGGCGCTCTATTACTTCTCCGGCAGCAATTTTGTTTATTGTATCCTTATCAAGTATATGGATTTTATTTTTCTGG
>CAZFNE010000007.1:2804-31312 GCA_964520335.1 uncultured Methanosarcinales archaeon
TTCCTTTTCCTTCTTCCGTTTTCGCCTTCTTCGGAGTCCTTCTCTTCAAATACGGCTTCCCTTTCAAGCTCCTTAAGTACTTCATTAGCCCTTTCTATTACCTTTTCCGGAATGCCTGCAAGCTTTGCAACGTGAATTCCATAACTTCTATCTGTAGCTCCAGGTACGATCTTCCGGAGGAAAACGAGTTCATGGCCTTCCTCTTTTACTGCAATATGGTAATTCTTGACCCTTTTTAAATTCTCTTCAAGCGCCGTGAGCTGGTGGTAATGAGTTGCAAAAAAGGCCCTTACTCCTACTTTTCCCCTGTTGTGCAGGAATTCCACAACTGCTTTTGCTATACTGTATCCGTCGTAAGTGCTCGTTCCTCTCCCGATTTCATCAAGCAAAACAAGGCTTTTTGGGCTTGCATTGTTCAGGATATTTGCAAGTTCGACCATTTCTACCATAAAAGTACTCTGCCCGCTAGCAAGGTCATCAAAAGCCCCTATTCTTGTAAAAACCTGGTCAATAATCCCTATGGAAGCATAAGAGGCAGGAACAAAAGAGCCTGCCTGTGCCATAATAGCGATAAGGGCAGTCTGGCGCATGTATGTGGATTTTCCGGCCATATTGGGGCCAGTAACCAGTAAAAACTGATTTTCTTTGCAGTCCATTTCAGTATCATTGGGGACAAAGCCTCCTGCAACCTTGTCCTCAACAACAGGATGCCTTCCAGCACGGATGAGGATTTTGCAGGTGTCAGTTAGTTCCGGCCTGCAGTAATTATTATTTCCGGCTACTTCAGCCAGGCCTGCAAGGACATCAAGGGTCCCTATTCTTTCGGCTGTCTCCTGAAGCTGTTTGGAGTTGACTGAAAGAGTTTGAGTGATTTTAGCAAATATTTCGTATTCAAGAGCCATTGCTTTATCGTTAGCTGTCAGGATAAGAATCTCTTTTTCTTTAAGCTCAGGAGTGAAAAAGCGCTCGGCATTAACCATTGTTTGCTTTCTTATGTAATCCCTGGGAACCTGGCTGCTGTTTGCATTTGTCACTTCAATATAGTACCCAAAAACCTTATTGTATCCTACTTTCAGGGATTTTATTCCGCTCCTTTCCCTCTCCTTCTGCTGGAAATTTGCAATCCACTGCTTACTATTGCTCGCAATCTCTCTTAGCTCATCAAGCTCTTCGCTGTACCCGGCCTTAATCATCCCGCCTTCCCTTACTGAAAGTGGAGGCTCGCTGATAATTGCTTTTTCTACCATTTCAATGAGATTCTCAAGCTCGGTAAAGGAGGCAAGCCCTTCCGTAATCTCTTTTAACAATTCAGAACTGGCATTATCTAAAAGAAGCTCCCGTATGGGAGAAACAGCTTCCAGTGACTTTTTCAGGGCTATAAGGTCTCGTGCATTTGAGTTTCCGTATACTACTCTTCCAATAAGCCTTTCTATATCTCTTATCTCGGAAAGCCAATCCTGGACTCCACAACGAAACAGGGAATTTTCTACAAGCTCTTGAAGAGCATCAAGCCTTGAATTAATTTTTTCTACTGAGAGCAGGGGTTTTAAGAGCCATTTCTTTAAGATCCGACTCCCCATTGGAGTTTTTGTATAATTTAAGGTGCGGTAAAGGGAATTTTCCTCTCCTTCATCTCGCACATTTTTTATAATCTCCAGGTTACGGAGAGTGATCGAATCCAGGATCATAAATTCGGAATTGGAGTAGGTCCTGAGGGTATTGATATGTGCAAGACCCCTCATCTGTGTGGTCTGTGCATATTCAAGGGCTGCCCAGGCTGAATATACTGCAAAATCTAGATTCTCACAGCCCATACCTTCCAGGGTTGCAACCTTAAAATGGATTTTCAATTTTTCTCCGGCTTCCTTTATTCCCGAAACCTCAGGAGCAAACTCCTGCACAAGAGTCTGGCTTTTTAGCCTATCCACAAGCTCTGGATTTCCATGTAAAGATGGAGGTAAGATACATTCTGAAGGCCTCATGCGTGAAATTTCACTGAGAAGTTTTTCGAAAGTTTCCGAGTCCCTGAATTGGGTTGTGAAAAATTCCCCTGTAGAAATATCAAGAAAAGAGATCCCTAACTCAATTTCCTTTTCTTCGGATTTTCCGGACTTGCCTGATTTTTCTGGCTTCCTTATTTCCTTTCCTGCAATAGCCATAAGATAATTATTTGATGCATCTGAAAACATAGAAGAATCAATAGCTGTCCCTGGAGTTACAACCCTGACAACTCCTCTTTTCACAACTCCTTTTGCCTGCTTTGGGTCTTCCAGTTGCTCACAGATTGCAACTTTATATCCTCTGTTTATGAGTCTTGGCAGGTAAGTATCAATGGCATGATAAGGAATTCCTGCAAGCGGCATTCTCTGTCCTGATTTATCCTTTCCTCTAGCTGTCAGGGTAATTTCAAGTTCTTTTGCAATGGTTTTTGCATCCTCGCCAAAAGACTCATAAAAATCTCCCATTCTGAAAAAGATCAGAGCATCCGGGTATTCCTTTTTTGCTTCATAGTACTGACGCATTGCAGGGGTCATCATTTCATTCATTTTTTACTCACTATAAGCCTGGATCTTTCTAATTCGATATTGTTCGATATTAAATAATCTGATGTTGAAAATTAAATTTTACAGGGTCTTATTTTTAATTTAAACTTTAGCCTTAATTAATCTAAAGCTTGATAATCCTATTTCTACCATTAATTTTGCGATAAATTTCTGCAATATATTCTTAAGATATATCTATTTGATTTCTGGTCAGGAGGTTTACTTAGAAAGCTTGATTAGATATATGTTTTTATTAAAATCCGCCCTTTTATGTATATTCCGTTTATGTATATTCAAGAAATCTAATTTACAAATCTCAAAGGGGAATTATTCTGACCGAGGAAAAATTAATTGAAGTGTGCCCTGTTTGCGGAAATCCCGATATTTATTATGAAGCTGGCGGATTTACAGGGGCTGTTTACCGTTGTAAGGAATGTGGGTATATAGGGGCTTTTGTTATTGAAGCGAATGAGGAAATGATCAGGGAGATCAAAGAAAATTACAGGCATAAGAGAAAGGAAGAATCAAAGGAAGGATCTTCCGATTAAGAATACTTTGTTGTATTAATTTTAATTATGTAAATATTTATGAGAGCATATATAGCTGACACTAAAATACTAATCAAATCTAATAATTAATCTATAGTAGTTTATTATAATATCATAAGTCTAATTATATATTTTTAGCTTATATATGCCATAATCCTTTAAATTTCTTTTGGAAAAGAGTTACTCGTAGTGAATTTTATATCAAAAATTAAACAAAAAGCCTTAGTAAATCCTATCTACCTGTCATTTTTATAAGAGAGTTATCCCATAAGTTGTGCAGCATATGCAATCGGACTATGTATAAGCTTTATTGCTCTGTAATCTAATATTTAAGCTCCCATAGTCTTTTTCAATGAAATAAGTAGTTCGGATATAGTCGAATAAATTTTTAAAATTTCAGAACTTAAAGCTGAAAGCAAATAATCATTTTCAAAATATTTTGCATCATTTTTAACGTGTATATAATCTACTTTTGTCTTGGTGCCCATTCCCTCTTTGTTCGTTGTTTTAAGAGTTACCGTATAATCTTCTGCTTTATAATAGGTGTGTTCCGGATTCTTCTCAGTTGAGGTATTCCCATCCCCAAAGTTCCAGTGCCAGGCAGTAGGCTCGCCTTTACTCAGGTCATTGAATTTAACTTTTAAGGGAAGATTTCCTGAAACAGGAGATGCGGAGAAATCAGCTCTCGGAAGGTTCAATCCAGTAGCATACGTGTAGATATACGACCCTCCATTGCGATCGTCCCTCCAGACTATTCTATTCTCGTAGATGGCAGGGTTTCCCTGATATGATTCATCGGTAGTAATCTGGGTTTCAATCGAGGTAGAGAGATTGTACATATAAATATCAAAATCCATCTCTTCCTGCCCATATTCCCAGACTATCCTGTCCTCGTAAACAGCAGGAGTAGAGCCTGAAGAATTTGTAGGAAGGTATGTTTCGATGGAAGCGGATAAATTATACATATAGATTTCAGGCTTAGTTAAGGGCCAGCTGTCGTTACGGTAATCAGCCCAGACAATTTTGTCCTCATAAATATCAGGATATAATTGAGCAAATTCATTGGTGCTTAATTGAGTCTCCTGAGCAGTAGAAAAAGTATACATATAAATATCCCAGTTTCCTGCAAATTCCTCGTATCCGGTCCTGATTCCTCCATTTCGTGAGTCCATCCAGACTACTCTATCTCTATAAATAGAGGGTTTCTCCTGTAAGGCTTCATTTGCAGTTATCTGAGTTTCTTTATGAGTTGAAAGGTTGTATAAATAAATATCAGAGTTTTTGTCCCTGTCCCCGTTTCGATAATCTTCCCATGCTATTATATTTCCGTAAATATCAGGGCAGGTCTGGTCGGACGCATTGGAGGTTATCTGCGTCTCATTCCGTGTGGAAGTATTATACATGTAAATATCCCAGTTCCCATTCCTGTCATCATCCCAGACTATCCTGTCCCCATAAATAGCAGAATGCCACTGATTTGCGCTGTCGTCAGTTATTTGGGTTTTATTATCTGTGGAGATATTATACAGGTAAATATCCCAATTATTTGCATCTGACCACACCACCCTATCTTTGTAGATGTCAAGATTCCAAAAAGCATTTGCTTCAGTTAACTGCGTTTCTGGAATCTCAAGGGAGTAAGTTGTCAGGTTAGATCCCAATGCTGTAGGGGGAAAAACAAGTAATAAAAGTAGAGCCAAAATTAATAGGGTTAAAATTCTTGAATGCAGGTTATCCTTGTTTTCCATTGCCTTTACTTCCCCATTACATTTTGAATTTTTACCTGGTAATTTCTTCAGTTTTTACGCTGAAAACCTCAGGAAATTGCAAAACTCTGTTTATATTTTAACTTTATTTTAATTTTTAAACCTTCTCATTTTAGTCTTGATTATTATAAAATTGATTTTTACGTAAGCGAAAAATTAAGAAAAAACTACAGCTTCGGTTAAACAGGTGTTAAACCAATTCTAAATAAACTAATTCCAAAAAGTTAGCAGAAAAGGAGTAAGATATGCGAAAAAGCAGATCAAAAACGATCCGATAAACATCTAAAACAATAAGAACGCAAAATCAGTTTGGTGGGGCCGCTGAGATTTGGACTCAGGTCGCAAGACCCCCAGCCTTGCAGGATGGACCAGGCTACCCTACGGCCCCGCAGAGTATTTTTTGCTTTTTAATGGCAACAACCTTCTCTTTACCGTCATCGCCAACTATTGTAATTAAATATATAGTATAAATGGATATCGGTATGAGAAAACCAGGAGTTTCATTTTTACTTTTCAATAATTGATTTCAATTTCAAATTTTAATTTTTATCTTACTTTTTTACTTTTTACTACATTCTTATTCTTTCGGTCTTCTTAGGGATTTTTAAAGCTTCTCAAGACTCTTTCAGGGCTTCTGAATATCGGGTTCTGAAGCGTTATTTAGTATGCTTTTTGCACGCAGGACTCTCTGAATAATCGTAATATGCGAAAATACAGCTATAAGCATAATAGCCCATGCAAGAAAACCTGTAAGAGCTCCAAAAGCCAGAATAAGCATTCTTTCAGTCCTTTCGGCGACTCCAACAGAAAGCTTTTTACAGCCTGCTGATTCAGCCCTGGCCCGGGTATAACTTACAAGAAAAGACCCTATAAGAGCAAAACCTGCCCAGAGCCAGCCTTCGATTTGCATAATCGGGCTAAGAATAAGCCTGCCATTTACTGCACCTGCAATAATTCCCAGAAACATTAACCCATCAGAGTAGCGGTCACATACGGAATCAAGTACTCCCCCAAAAGCTGTAATCGACCCTTTTGCTCGTGCAACCCCCCCGTCAAGGACATCAAAAAATCCGCTGAAAAGAATCAGCAGCCCGCCTTCAAAAGGTTTGCCCACAGCAAAAGCTGCCCCTGCAAATAAGCTTACAACAAATCCCAGCAAGGTAAGAGTATTTGGAGATAGGGGAATTAAACGGGCAATTGGAGTTATCAGCTTTCTTACGCTGTTTTTGATTTTATCGAATATTTCAATCCCTTCCTTTTACTGGTTAGCTATATGGTATTTATATAACCGTTTATATTGCTATGTATACTCGATCTGTTTACTATAATAAGCGTTTAGTGTAACGACTTATAATTATTTATTTGAAGCCAAGTCTTTGTCTTATCGTCTAAAAAGCATGTTTCCGACCTTTTTTCCTTCAGGTCTCTATTTCAGCGTTCTCAAGAACTTTTTCAAGAACTTTCAGGCCTAAAAAAAGGTCTTTTGGGATTCTTCTACATAATAGGCTGGAAATCCTCTGAAGTTTGAAATATACTATTTATTTCTTAAAGTATGGTTACAAAAAATATTTTTAAGTTGTTTCTCCCCCAAATAACTTTACATTATCCCTTTATAGATAGAATAAGTCAAACAAGTTTAAAACAATATGGAGTTCAAAAATGGATATAGTAAAAGAACACAGGAATAATTGCATTGGATGTGGACAATGTATTGATATCTGTCCCCAATATGATGATCTAAATTTAATCGAATCCCTTTATGCATATCTGGAAAACACTCAGGCAATAAATCCTGTTTTTTTACTTCGCTGCCTGACCTGTGGCCTTTGTCTTGAAAGTTGTCCTGAAAAGCTTGGAATAAAACCTCTAATTTCTCGGGCCAGACAAAAGTGGGTAAATGAAAACGGGCTCAGCGACAGGCAAACTATGGTAGACCCTGAGGCTCACAATAATTTATTTAAAAAGATCGCTGAGATGGATTCGATGCCTTTTTGTCCTGAAGGTTCAGAAGGGGAAAAATTGGGAGCTATTGAATCCGGGAGTGTTGTCTATTTTCCTGGCTGTGCAGGCACATATATAAATAAAGTTATGTCTCAGGCTACAATTGCCCTGCTTGAAAAAGCTAAAGTTGACTTTACCGTGCTAAGTGGAGTTGAATATTGCTGTGGGGCTGTATCTGCAGGCTCCGGAGATCCAGGGCCTATCTCCAGAAATGCCAGGCGAAATATCGAAGAAATCCATAACAGAGGAGCAAAAATCCTTATCACTGCCTGCCCTGGCTGTTTCAAGGCCTTTAAAAACATATATCCGAAGATGTTTGGCCATCCTGGTTTTGAAGTAATGCAGGTTTCTCAATATCTTGAGTATCTAATAAAAGAGGGAAAACTTTGCCCTAACCCAACCCCGAGCCAAAAAGTTTTCTACCACGACCCTTGCCACCTAACTCGCGGAATGGGAGTGTATAATGAAGCAAGGAATGTACTCCAGGCAATTCCGGGAACTGTACTTGCTAACAAAACTCCTGAAAATTCAGCCTGTTGCGGATTCGGAGGTGGAGTAAGGGTTAACTTTCCTATCCGGTCCTTAGATATTGCTTTAGGCCGCTTTAGGGCTGCAGAAAAACTCGATTGTGAAGTAATTATTACAAACTGCGGCGGATGCATGCAGAATCTTATCGAAGCCGGACCAAAAGAAAAAATAAAGGTTTTCGATCTTGCTGAATACCTGGCTCTTGCTTGCAAAATAGATATTTCCCGCAACGACCAGGAAATGCTACAGCTAGTTAACGGTGCTTACAAGCTCTGTATTGAGAACTATCCGGAATTAGACTCAAATGATTGAATTATTTATTTTTCCCCCTTTTTTATTTATTGTCTTAAATATTATCTCGTGAAAATTTTACTATATAATATTTTTGTTTTTTTTCAAAATTATTACTGTAAAAATTTAGATAGGTTTACTGTAAAAACCATGAATTCTTTTGAGAATTGTTTTTTACTTTCCCTTAAAGATCTTTTTCCTGTAAACTGGGAAAACGGCTGATTATGGCTTGATAATTAATATAGTGACCCAAAAATATATTTATAAAAAAAGCCTATTTCCTTCTGGATAATAATAGATCCGTAAATCAAAATTAATATTACTAACTGTCTAAAAACCCAATTTTTATATTTAATATTTATATTTTTCTATTTTAGACTTTTATTCTCTTCCTCAATATACTTTTTATTTCAACGCAATAGAAAAGTATAAATAGAACCATCTATTTTGTTTCGAGATTTCCACAAAAATATTTATACCAGAAGGTTCCACTACTTATTGAAGACATCTGAGAATGAGTAAACAGAGGGATTAAAATGGCACTAAAAAACAACCCTTTGCTGAAAACTCATGAACCCCCATTCAAAAAAATCATGAGAAATTCATGATTTCATTATCTCCTGATCAATTTAGATTTCCCACTCATAAATGGTCTGGAGCCTTATTGTGCAATCTCATCACTTTTTTGCGAAAGGGTGAGTTTGCAATTTGTATATCATGGATAATCGTGATACTGTTACTCTGGGGAAGAAGTCTCTTTATCTTGAAAAATAAAACGGAGGATGCAATATTAGCAAAGAAGAACTGCTTCAAGAACTTACAAGCGCTGTAGTTTCTTGTAAAAAGGATGCTGTACTCGCCGCTGTCGAGAAGGCAAAAGGAGAAATGGAGCCTTCAGAAATAATCGAAAAAGGTCTTTCCGCAGGTATGAATGAAGTAGGAACCCTTTTTGAGAGAGGCAAACTATTTTTACCACACGTGATGATGGCTGCTGATGCAATGACTGCAGGAGTCAAGGCTCTTGAGGCTGATATGCCTGAAGAAAGTCAGAGCAAAAAACTTGGGGTTATTGTAAACGCTACTGTAGAAGGAGACGTTCACGACATCGGCAAATCTATCGTATCTACAATGCTTCAATCTGCTGGTTTTGAAGTTTATGATCTTGGCAGGGATGTTCCCACAAAAACCATTGTAGAAAACGCAAAGAAAGTCAATGCTAATATGATTGGCCTTTCTGCTCTTATGACCACAACTTTGCAGGGACAAAGAGAAGTTATTGAAATGCTCAAAGAAGAAGGCATTCGGGATAAAATGAAAGTAATGGTCGGAGGAGCTCCTGCAACCCAGGCCTGGGCAGACAAAATAGGTGCAGACTGCTATGCAGAAAATGCAAGCGAGGCTGTTGCAAAGGCAAAAGAACTGCTCTTATAAACTGTTATTATTTGGAGGTTATAAAAATGGCAAAAAATAATGCACTCGCAGGATTTCACGCACTTAATGGGGTAGAATTAAACCTTTTTACTACTGATGAACTCAAAGCAATTCACTACGCAACCATGGAGGTTCTCGCCAATCCGGGTATTCAGGTTTCTGACCCTGAAGCAAGGCAGATCTTCAAGGAAAATGGTTGTGAAGTTGATGAGAAGACCAATATTGTAAAGATTCCTGAATATCTTGTAAGAAGAGCGCTTCAACTTGCACCTTCCAGATTCGTACTCTGGGGCCGTGACAAAAAGTTCAATACCGTCCAGGAATGCGGAGGCAAAGTGCACTGGACCTGTTTTGGTACTGGCGTTAAAGTCTGCAAGTACCAGGACGGCAAATACGTAACCGTAGACTCAGTTGAGCAGGACATTGCAGATATTGCAAAACTCTGTGACTGGGCTGAAAATATTGATTATTTCTCTCTTCCTGTTTCTGCAAGAGACATTGCAGGCCAGGGTGCTCAGGACGTACACGAGACTCTTACTCCTATTGCCAACACCGCAAAACACTATCACCACATTGACCCTGTTGGAGAAAACGTCGAGTACTACTGGGACATTGTAAAAGCTTACTACGGTGGAAACGAAGAAGAAGCCAGGAAAAAACCAATCTTCTCAATGCTGCTCTGCCCGACAAGCCCACTTGAACTCAGTGTTAATGCCTGCCAGGTTATTATTAAAGGCTCACGCCTTGGAATTCCTGTCAACGTCCTGAGTATGGCAATGTCAGGTGGATCTGCTCCTGTTTACCTTGCAGGAACACTTGTAACTCATAACGCAGAAGTGCTCTCAGGAATCACTCTTGCACAGCTTACTGTACCTGGAAGCAAAGTCTGGTACGGAAGTTCCACAACTACTTTTGACTTAAAGAAAGGCACAGCCCCTGTAGGATCTCCTGAACTCGGGTTAATCAGTGCTGCAGTTGCAAAACTTGCTCAGTTCTATGGCCTTCCTTCCTATGTGGCAGGTTCCTAGTCTGATGCCAAGGTTCCGGATAACCAGGCAGGACACGAAAAAACAATGACAACCCTCCTGCCTGCCCTTTCTGGTGCAAACACCATCTACGGGGCCGGAATGCTTGAGCTTGGAATGACTTTCTCAATGGAACAGCTTGTCATAGACAACGATATCTTCAGCATGGTCAAAAAAGCCATGGAAGGAATCCCTGTTTCTGAAGAAACCCTTTCTGTTGAATCCATCCAGAAAGTAGGTGTTGGAAACAACTTCCTTGCGTTAAAACAGACCAGACTGCTTGTGGACTATCCTTCCAACCCCATGCTCATTGACAGGCGTATGTATGGAGACTGGGAAGCAGCCGGGGCAAAGGACCTCGCAGCAGCCGCACACGAAGTAGTTGTTGATGTCCTTAAGAACCACCAGGTAAAACAAATTGATGCAGACATTCTCAAAGACATGCAGGCAATTGTTGACAAAGCTGACAAAGCTTTCAGAGGCGCATAATTACAGATATCAGGAGATCTAAAAATGGCAAGCAAAGAAGAAATTATTGCAAGAGCAAAAGAAGCAATTACTGAATTTGATGACGAAATTGCAGCAGAAGTCGCAGAAGAAGCTCTTGCTGCAGGAATTGACCCTGTAGAACTCATCGAAAAAGGCTTTACTGCAGGTATGGAAGAAGTCGGAGAAAAATTCGGACAGGGCAAACTTTTCCTTCCTCATGTACTTGCAGCCGCAGAGGCGATGAATGCAGGTATAGAAGTTATCAAGCCAGAAATGGAAAAACGCAAGTCCCAAACTAAGAACCTTGGAACTATTGTAATCGGAACCATTGAAGGAGATATCCATTCCATTGGAAAGGATATCGTATCCTCCATGCTCAACATTGCAGGTTTTAAAGTTATAGATCTTGGAAGAGATGTTCCAATCAAGAAATATGTTGAAGCAGTAAAGGAATACAAACCCCAGGTTGTTGCTTCCTCAGCTCTCATGACAACTACAATGGTCTATCAGATCCAGATCGAGGAACAGTTAAAAGAAGCAGGTGTCCGTGACAGTGTTAAAACCATGGTCGGAGGAGCTCCTGTTACCCAGGACTGGGCAGATAAGATTGGCGCAGACATCTATGGTGAGAGTGCCAATGATGCCGTTAGTAAGGTAAAAGCAGCCCTACTCTAAACTCTGGTTTGCAGGAATATGCTTTCTAAGTATATTCCCTGTTAAATCTTTATTATCGCAGTCCTTGCGAGTCCGATGCGTGATTTTAGTTTATTAAAATCTTCAAAACGAATTCCAGAACCCTGCTATACACTCATACAAAATAAATATCTAAAGCCGCTCTTAATGGCAAAAAACGTAGTTAATACCTGATTGTGTAGAAGCAGGAAATAAAAAAGGACGAAAAACGGATAAAAAACAGAAAAATAAGGAATTTATCCCCCTTAATATTCGCGTAAAGGATTCGCAGATTGCAATTTCAGGCTGTGGATTGGGCTGAAGAGTTACAGTTCAAAGGGAGCTCCACAGTATACTGAAAATGGAGGATTTTTCGTGGATCTGAAAGAATTAAAAAAACAGGAAAGTAAAAGAAAAGTCAGTAAAGGGTACATGTGGGCCCTTTTCTGTGCTATATTCTGGGGTATCTGGTATCTGCCAGGCACCGTTGTGTGGGTTCTTAATCCATTCGATGAAATGTATACCGCTATTGCAGGAACAAATGGGGACGGCGTATCTCTAGTTGTTACTGCTGTTTTGATAACTGCTTTTAATGCTCTTACTGTGATGCTTGCATTAATGCTCTGGAACGGAGTACTTGGAAAGTATGGTGAACTTGGGAGAACGCTTAAAGAGTTCAACCCATGTTCCAAATGGTTCTTCCTTGCTTCGATTTTCGGAGGCCCTATTGCAATTCTAGGTTCTTTTATTGCTATGGGCTTTATTGGTGGAGCTTTTGCAGCAGTTGCAGCTCTTCTTTATCCTGTTGTGGGCTCAGTTCTTGCTTATTACTGGTATGGAGAGAAAATTTCCAGAAGGGCGGCAATAGGTATAGCAGTTATTATCCTCGGAGGCATTACAATCTACGGCGGCGGACTTTTTACCGAAATTTCTTCAGGCAATGTTCCCTGGATTGGATACATTGGAGGTCTAATGGCTGCTGCAGGTTGGGGAATTGAAGGTGCAATTGCAGGTAAAGGGCTTGATATTTCCGAGCCTGATGCTGGACTAACCCTTCGCTTCATTGGAGAAAATATTATCTGGTGGATTATTATTGTGCCAATTCTTGCAATTGTAGGCTTTCCAATGTATTCCTTTGCCCTTCAGGCCTTTGAACCTTTGACTCTGCTGGTCCTGATCTTTGCAGGTATTACTTTTGGATTCTGTTATGTTTCCTGGTACAAATCTTTCCCGCTTATAGGAGTTGGAAGAGGTCAGGGAATTGGAAATCTTTACGGGTTCTGTGCAATTATTTTCATCTTCCTCTTCTTCGGAGATGCACCTGCATGGACTATCCTTGTTGGCGGCACTCTTTGTATTCTTGGAAGCTTCATCATGTTTACTGAAGATGTAAGTCAACTTGATACTCTGAGGGGTGAATGAAAATGAGCGGGGAACGTCCTATTAAGTTTAGAATCCTGGAACTTTTCCTGGATGGGGAAGAGCACTGGAACTATGAAATCGTTTCCAAAATCCAGCAGGAATATAATATGAACAGCGCATACGGCAGGGACAGCATCAATTTCGACATCATCGAACTGGCATCTGGAGGAATGTTAAAAGACCTCGAACAGAAAATCGATGAAGAAGGAATTTATAAAAAAGATTTCCTGCTGCACAAATATGTGATTACTGACTTTGGTAGAGTCAGAGGCTCTGACGCTTGTTTGAGATATGCATAATCAGGAGAATAAAACATGACACAAACAGCAGCTGCTCTGGAAGCTTACAATGCATATTGGGCGAATTCATTCATACCTTCAGCAGATATCCTGTGGATGGTTTTGATCTTAATTCTGGCTATAATAGCCCTCTGGCAG
Source organism: uncultured Methanosarcinales archaeon (assembly GCA_964520335.1). Lineage (GTDB taxonomy): Archaea > Halobacteriota > Methanosarcinia > Methanosarcinales > Methanosarcinaceae > Methanosarcina. The sequence goes on from CAZFNE010000007.1 coordinate 15,958, forward strand.
GCCAGGACCTTTGTATCTAAATTCTGAACCCCAAAAAAAGTTCCAAAATCGATCTTTCAAATATACTAATTAAAAGTACATGAGGTGACAATAAAAATGGCAACTGAATATGCTTTACGTATGGGAGACGGGAAACGCATCTTCCTTACCAAAGAAAAGATTTTTGAAGAAATCGAAGCAGGGACTGCCAATGCTGCTGACCTTGGTGAAATTTCAGCATTGAGTTCTGAAGAGATTGACAAGCTTGCAGAAATTCTTATGATGCCCGGGAAGGCTGTCAGTGTTGAGCTTGGCAAGGAAATTCCCGTAACCCACGACATTGGGACTATCAGGCTTGACGGGGACCAGGGCAACAGCGGAGTTGGCATTCCTTCCAGCCGTTTAGTTGGATGCATGATGCACGAAAGGGCTTTTGGGGCCGACACAATGGAACTTGGGCACATCGACTACAGTTTCAAGCCTGTAAAGCCAGTCGTTTCAAATGAATGCCAGGCAATGGAAGTCTGTCAGCAAAACATGATCATCCCGCTCTTTTATGGAGCAATGCCCAACATGGGGCTTTACTACACTCCTGATGGACCCTTCGAAAACCCTGGCGACCTTATGAAGGCTTTTAAGATCCAGGAAGCCTGGGAATCCATGGAACATGCTGCAGAACACCTGACAAGAGACACTGTATGGGTTATGCAGAAACTCTTTGCATCCGGGGCAGACGGAGTAAACTTTGACACAACTGCAGCAGCAGGGGACGGAGACTTTTATGGAACTCTGCATGCAATCGAAGCTTTAAGAAAAGAGTTCCCTGACATGTACATTGAAGCCGGAATGGCAGGAGAAATGGTCCTTGGAATGCACGGAGGCCTTCAGTACGATGGAAAAACCCTTGCAGGCCTCTGGCCTCACCAGCAGGTCCAGCTTGTTGCAAAAGCAGGAGCAAACGTCTTCGGCCCGGTTGTAAACACCAACACAAGCAAAACTTCAGCCTGGAACCTTGCGCGGGCAGTTACTTTCATAAAGAGAGCAGTTGCAGATTCCCCAATTCCCTGCCATGTAAATATGGGTATGGGAGTAGGCGGAATCCCAATGCTTGAAACTCCACCTGTAGATGCGGTTACAAGGGCAAGCAAAGCAATGGTTGAAATTGCAGGAGTAGACGGCATATAGATCGGGGTCGGCGACCCAATGGGTATGCCGATTTCCCACATAATGGCTTCAGGAATGACTGGAATGAGAGCTGCAGGAGACCTTGTTGCAAGGATGGAGTTCTCAAAGAACATGCGCATAAATGAGGCAAAAGAATACGTTGCAAAGAAACTCGGAGTTGACGTCCTCTCCCTTGTAGACGAGCACGTTATGAGAGAACTGCGTGAAGAACTCGACATTGGAGTTATAACTTCTGTTCCAGGAGCAGCTAAAGGAATTGCTGCAAAAATGAACATAGAAAAACTGCTCGGAATTAAGATAAACTCCTGTAATGTATTCAGAAAGCAGATAGAGTAAATGTATAACAAAGTTCAGGGAATTCCCTGAACTTCTGAGCAGCATGAGGATCGAAAGTCAGGAAATTTCATCAACTTTCAACCCTATAAATACAGAATTATTCCAGAACTATTTCAAAAGCAGCTTAAAAACCGTTTTAAAAGCTAATTTGGATAAAAACAGACCTTCCAAATATATTATTTAAATAAAAACGGATAATAAAAAACGGAAATATTACTGGACTAGAATTAGGGACACGTTTGGAAAATCTTGGAAAAACAGTATATAAAAAGGAAATCAAAAACGAAATCGACAAAAAGTAAAGATTTTCCTTAAAAAACAGCCTTCATGCTGCATTTCAATTTTTTTCATTTCTTTTTCCCAATTTTTGATTACTTTTAAATGTTAACCTGTTCAGATCTGGTTTATTTTAGTCATGCTCATTATCTGAAACTGCATAAATTAATCTGATGTGTTTCTTTAATCTAACCAGTATTTTGAATTTGATCTTCTCTAAACTTTTATACATTTTGTATAATTTTTCTATTTTACTCTACTTATTTTATCTCTCATATTTCTTTATATATAATTTTATTATGAAATCCCTCTAATTCTTATCCATAATTATTGCTTTCAGTAAAGTTGTTTTGTTAACCTCTCTTCTTTAATCACGAATTCATCCAACAACGAAATATTTATATATTTATAGGTGCTTTTATTTATTAGTAAATCAAATTTACTTGATTTGCTCTAAAAGTGCCATTTTAAATCTTCGTGAATCTGCAGACTCTTTAACAATTTGCCTTGAACCTCCATTAAATTTTTTTCCTCTGACTTCCCTCAGAGTTTTTTTCTCTTTTTCTTTTTCCCTTTTCGCTTTTACAGTCCTTTATTTCATTTCTGAACCTTAAGTTTATTAAGAGCATAGAAAGTTACAATAATGCGTGAAATTCATATATGAATAGTGAAAAAAAGGTTTGGATAACGCTGTTTTCCTATCTAAGGTCGTCAAACTGACCCTTTTAATATCTAACATAATTTATTTGAACACAATTTAGTAAATCTGGTAAGATTATGGCTCGTACAATTCATTGGGCAGATGTTATAGTAGAAAATATATTAAAAAAATGCAGCAGACCTCTTGTTACCGTAGAAATCATCCCTTCTCATGAGATTGATATAGAAGACATGAGAGGCCTGATAATTGCTGATGCAATATACAGATCTCTCTCCCACAAAAATGTAAATGCCGATTTATTTTGTATTGTGAATAATTCAGAGCCCTTGAAAGAAGTTGATTTTTATGATCCTAACTTATCTGCTAATTATGCCAAATATCTTGGAAAGCCTATTTCTGAGATCCCATGTCCCTGCGGGAATTGTGAAAATTATGCAGAGCATTTCCTGAAATCCTTCCTTAGGTTTTTCAAGCTTCTTGGAATCTTCCCTAAAATACACAGAACAGCCGAATTATACAGGGCAGGTAAATACACCGAAGTAATAAAAACTACTCTTCAGAAATCGGAGGAAATTAAAAAAATTCTTGAGGCTTGTGGAAAACCAGTTCTAAAAGTCCAAGACTGGAGTCCTTTTAATCCAGAATGTGGCAAGTGTGGAAGAATTACAGCAGCAAAGGTTACAGATTTTGATTTGAATGTTGAGAGAGTAAATTATGTTTGTGCGTGCGGGCACTCAGGTACTGTTCAGATAACAGGAGAAGGCATTCTTGACCGAAATATTTTCCGGCTTGCCAGATATGCAGTGTTTCAAGCAGCGGTCGAGCCCTTAAAAAGACAGGAATTTTCAAAGCAAGAATATTGGAATTGCGAAAGGCGAATTGCAAAGGAAATCTTTGGGAAAGATATTCCACAACCTGTTCTATATGAAAAAATAGTATCCGGGAGACAGGGCCTTATTTTTTCCCCAGGGGAAACTCCCCAGATTTCAAATATGCTTGATGTCACTCCTCCCGAAGTCCTTCGCTATCTATTTATCCGTGCAAAACCTGGAAAACTAATTAATTTCGATCCCGGCCAGGATCTTCTCAGGCTAACTGATGAATATGAAAAACTCGGAGCTGAATATAGAAAAAACAGCCAGAACCAGGGAATTTTTGAAAAAAGGATTTATGAACTTTCCAGAATAGCAGGAGTCTGCCAGTTTGAAGTCTCTTTTAAGCAAATGCTAGTAATTTATCAGGCTGCACGGGGGGATTTTGAGCAAATTTTGTCAATCTTAAAGCATTCAGGGTATTCTACTGAAAATGAAAAGTGCCTGAAAGAATTTGTTGGGCGAGTCTCCAGATGGCTTGAGCTGTATTCTTCAAGGCCTGTAAAACTTAATATTAGAGAAAAAGTTCCTGTGCAAGCAGCTACTCTTTCTGAAATCCAGAGAACTTTTCTTGAAGAATTTGCAGCCATTATCGATGCCAGAGACCAGATGAGTGCAGAAGAATATCATATGCTAATTTATTCGGTCGTTCAAAAGAATTCAGAGTTTCACAGGCAAATTAAAGAAAAATTGAAGCTAGATAATCTTGATATAAATCCTAAAGATCTCTTTAAAGCTATATATATCTCAATACTTGGACAAAGTTCGGGCCCCAGGGCTGGGTGGTTCCTTTCCAGCTTCAAAAAAGATTTTCTTGTACAAAGATTTAGGGAAGCTTCAACCTATTCCCCCGGGATCTCGAAGTAAATAAGAACTTAAAATAAGAATTGAGTGTAGGATTAGACTAAAAAAAAGCTGAGAAAATATAGCCTGGCACATTGAAATACTTATACACAAACTCAAAGTATACGAGACCAGAATAAAACCAAAATATATTTAAAAGATACTTATGAGCAAACCTGACAAAAACAACTGTGAATCGCCTTCGCATAATTATTCCAAAAAGACTCATTTTCTTGCCTGGGATAGGGAATATTCTCATTTAAAATGGGGAGGCCCTGCAATTGTCAGGAATTTAGAAGCTTATCTCCTCCTAAATTCCAGAGTTCTTGATGCAGGTTCAGGAAACGGCAGATATCTTGGAGAACTTTCAAGATATTATAATGCAATCGGGATAGATATTTCTTTAAAGGCTCTTTATGACTCTAGAGCTCAGTTTGCAAAAAATGGTAGATTTGCCGAGCATCTTGGAGCAAGCATACATCAGCTTCCTTTTAAAGCGGAAATTTTTGATGGAATTTTGTGTTATGGAGTACTTCAACACCTTTTTGAAGCGGAAAGAAAATCTACAGTGCAAGAGTTTTTGCGCATACTTAAAAAAGGAGGATTTCTTTTTTTTGAAGCTTTTGGCACGGAAGATATGCGTTTTGGAGGCGAAAATCCGTTTCCTTTTGAAGAGAACACCTTTTTAAGGCAGAATGGGATTATCTACCACTATTTTACAAAAGAAGAAGTAAATTCCCTCTTTAAGGAATTTAAAGTACTTGAGTTAAAAGATATAATTAAAGAAAAAAATTTCAGGGGACAAAAATATAAAAGACATTTGATTAAAGGAATTTTCCAGAAACTCTGAAATATTCTGTTTTTAATTAAAGGCTATTCCCAGATAATTCAGCACAATTATTAGAAGTGCGCCAAAAACGCCTCCTATTGCACAGACAAGAACTGCTATCCAGGTAATTGCAATTTCCAATCCAAGTAAAGTCTTTGCTACGATAAGGACTATAACCCCCAATATTGCATTTACCACAAGAGCGGTAGACGTCTTAAGAATTTTGTACAATATAAAAGCTACTACAATTGCTAGAAGTAATGCTACAATTTCAACTACCATAAATGGTAATACGGATTCAACTTATTTATAATTATCATTGAGTTTTATAATACAGTTGCTGCTTATGCCTAATTAAGATCCTTTTAAATAATTAATCTAAAACTTACTCTTTAAATCAGAAAAGTTTTTTTTGAGCCCTGAAACAAACAATAGTCCGTAGAAAGTCAAGTTTTAATCTTAAAAACTCTCAATAAATTCTGATATAATTTGCTTAAGCATTTCTTTCTTTGAATAGGCCTTTATTTGAAGTAATGGATTTGGATTTCCAAGAAGCATCGCTGAGACCAGGGCTTCAGGTTTATGCACGCAAAGTACAGGAATTCCAAGTGTAAGGGCTCTGCAGATTTCATATCCTACGCCTGTAGAAGGTACTGTAACTTCGGCTATTACGGCATCACTTTTTTCAAGCAGATTCATGTCCCTGGCATAGATCTCTTCTTCAGTCATCTCTTTTTCAAGGGATTCTAATTCAGGATCTGCAACGTGCCAACAAATTAATTCAGCTCCTGCTTCTTCTACAAAGTTGCACATTCCCATATATGTTTCAAGCAACTGCCTGCCTCCACGGATTGAACCGGATAAAAAGATTTTAGGTTTATTCTTATCAGACGGTCCCGCTTTTTTTTCTGCTTCTTCCATATTTTCTATGGTCATTGTTTTCTCATTTTCCAGATTTCCCATATTCATTTCCCTCGATTTTTTTCTTTTTAATCCGCTTATCTCTCCCTTCTCTTGTTTTCTGCTCTTTTACTTGTTTACCCTTTTCTGTTTTCTCTCTTTCTGAATAGCGATATCTCGTCCAAAAATAAAATTCAAAACCTCAATCCCTTTCACAATTTTAAGGCCTTATTGTACTCCTCTAAAGTAATGCCCCTTAGTAAAATCCTTTCCCAGGGATTCGCACTTTTCTGTTCCTGCTTTTCCGGTTCCCAAATAAGTATCAATTGCTTTTCTATATGCCCTGGTAATTTTTCCAATTTCTTCCGGATTCTCCATTCCAAGGGTTTCCAGCCTGAAACTTGAGACTCCGTTTTTCAAAAATTCAGGGATATATTCCAGCATACAAAGGGCCTTTGAATTGAGGAGATGCATCCGACATTCGTAATCCACAATCAGCGGAAATGCATAATTTTTTTCGTCTACCAGAGTAATATTTCTTGACCTGCACGGAGAGTTACAAATTCCCTTTTCATTTCTTTTTCCCAATAAGCCGCCTATAAGGCAATATTCGGATTCCATTAATTCAAGCCGCCCATGCACAATGCATTCCGCAGTTCCCTGTAAGGCAATATCTCTGATTTCTTTTAGCGTAAGTTCAGGAGAGATTGTGACTCTCTGCGCGCCGTGTTCCTGAAGAAGAGAAAAGGCATGACTATTATAGACATTAAGAGGGCTATCTACAATACAGGAGATTTTCTCACTCTGGGACAGGTTTAATACTCCCAGGTTAGAAACCAGAACTCCATCAGCTTCAAACTTCCTGGCATATGAAAAGATTTTTTCTACTTCTTTTAATTCTGGCCCTTTTACAACTTTTGGGGTGATAAAATAGATTTTTTTTCCTTCTTCCCGAGCTTTAATTACTGCTTTTTCAAAAATATGGCTTAGAGGATGTTTAAGCTCTTCTCCTTCAGTTCCTTTTTTTTCAGCACTTTCCTGGTTTCTATAGAGCCCTTCTCCAAAATAAACGCAATCTGCTCCCCCTTCAAGGGCTTGAAGAAGCCCTTTAAATGAATATACGGAAACGGACAATAGAGGCCTTAACAGAGGTTTTTGCAAAGAGGCCTCTTTTTCACTTCTCCCTGAAATCCCTTTTCTTCCTTTTTTTCCTGAAGCAGAAAATTCGGGATTGTCAAAATCTTTATTTAGTTTTTTAAGAGACTCTCGCTTCCACTTCGAGACCCTGAGCTGTTCGAGTTGCCAGATTGCTTTTGTTCTTATGTCATTTAACTGGCCGACCGGAACAAAAACACCTTCTTCCATATTTATGTGAATCTCAACGGCTTCAAAAAGGGTATTTCCAAGTTTGGAAAGCTGTTTTTCTATTTGCTCTTTTAAAGCAGGCTGCCTTTCTGCCTTCTCGACAAGATACTCTGATTCGATTTTTATTGTATTTGAATCCCTATCTCTTATTTCAAGAACCAGAGGCTTTCCCTGTTCAACATTTGCATTGATGGTTACTGGAATTTTAGACCTCAAATTGCCAGATTCGCTTTCTTTTTTAAGGGTATCCATAAGCTTTTTATCATGCGTTTTATAAACCGCACTTTTCGGAGGAGCTTTTGCTTCAAAAGGAATTTCGACTACTGCCCCTCTATCTGCGCTATATACAGGTCCCTGCTCGGTATACATTGCTGATATGATTTTTCCTTTATCTTCGGGATTTGTTTCGGCGTTTTCAACCATTATCCCGTCTCCCAGGCGCAGCGGATGGAAAAGTTTTATTCGGATGTGTTTTAAGCGTCTGTCATAACCAAGCACAGTTCCTGAAGGCATTCCGCGGTTGTGTGGATTTTCCTGGCTCATGAGTTCTGAGCATGATTTTTCAAAAAAGTATCCTTGTGTAAATCCCCTGTTGAAAAGCTGGGCCAAAATTTCCTGTTCTTCTTCGGAAACAAAGTATCCTGCAGGGTTTTCAAAATACCTGTCAATCAGGCGGCGATAGATTCTTACAACCCCTGCAACGTATTCAGGCCTCTTCATCCTGCCCTCTATTTTAAAAGACTCAATTCCGGCTTCTATAAGGGCTCCGAGGCCTGAAGCAATATTAAGATCTCTCGGACTTAAAAGGTAATCCCCGCTGGTCTTTACCTGTTTTCCTGCACAAAAGAGCCTGTACTTTTTTCGGCAGGGTTGGGCACAATAACCCCGATTTCCGCTTCTTCCCCCAATAAGACTGCTCAGGAGGCACTGTCCAGAATAAGAGATACAAAGGGCTCCATGAATAAAAACCTCAAGCTCGGAATCAACATTTTCCTTTATTTGTTTGATTTCTTCAAGCGAAGTTTCCCTGGACAGCACAACCCTCTTAATTCCCAGGTTTTTTACAAATTCCACACCTTCTTTATTGTGCAGGGTCATCTGTGTGCTTGCATGCAGAGGGAGGTCTGGCAGGTATTTTCTGGCAAGAGAGATCAGTCCCAGATCCTGAATTATAATTGCATCTACCCCTATTTCTCTCAGGTAAGAGAGCAAGTCAAGGGCATCTTTTATTTCCTCCTCTTTAACCAGGGTATTTACTGTAACGTATACTTTTACACCTCTTAAATGGGCGTAATCAATCGCTTCTTCAAGCTCTTTATCTGTAAAATTAGATGCATACCCTCGAGCACTGAAAGCCCTGGCTCCAAGATATACAGCATCGGCTCCGTTTTCAACGGCTGCAACAAGGGCTTCCATGCTGCCGGCTGGGGCCAGCAGTTCTGGTTTTTCAGGCTTCATCAAATTGGATTACATTACCTGCCCTTAATTAAGCTTTGGCTTCCTCAGCCAATAACAGGAATTTGGAACAGATTCGGAACAGGAAACATCAGGAGCTTCTAAAGGTATTTTTTTAAGGTGATCTCTTTAAAATTTAAAAAAATTGCAATTTGTGAATTATAATGTGGTTTATAATTTTATAGTTCTAATTTAATTCTGAATTGAAACAAATAAAAAATAAGAATAAAAATAAAAAAAAGGTTATGAAGCTAATTATAGTAGAGTAAAAAAACTCAGGGAGAAATAAAAGTAAAAATAAAATAAGTATAAAATGAAAATTTCAATTCGTCAGTTATTATGCTTTTGGCCCTATTATCCAGGAAATAACCCTTTTATTATTCTTGTCTTTATCAATTTCACAGAGCATTTTCCCATTAGGGATTTGGCACTCGCACGAATAGGTAAGCTGGTCTGTCTTTCCTATATATTTGAAATGGATTTTGCAGGATCCGCCCAGGCATCCTGCTCCATATTTAATCCAACCTTCAATGTCCGCTCCGCCTTCACAGCTTCCTTCGCATGCGACAAGCTCTAATTCTTTTTCTTCATAGGACTCAATTTTAGCTGGTGCCTGGTGTCCCTTTTTAAATTTGCCTTTTTCGATCTTCTCGGCTTGAAGTACAAGATCTTCGCCTGTGTTATTCAGAATTTTTAGATGTAAGCTGTCCAAGTGTTCCATAGTTTCTGACATCTTCTATTACCCCGATTATAAGAATCCAGATAGGAATTCTGAATAAGAGATAAGCGCTAAGCAATAAAAAAGTATCTCAAAAAGTCTAAAAGTAAAATATATAAGAGTATATTTCTAAAAGTTGAAGTTTTTTGAATCCTTAGGGAGCATGCAAACGAAAAATTTCCAATAAAGGAATTTTGTCCTGAAATTTGAATAAAAATATTGTATTTCTAAAAATGTTGAATTTCTAAAAGTGATTTTTATTTTCCGTCAGTCAGTGCAGATACAGGGGTTTTGCTTGCATGTGGGGCAGATCCCAGGATATTTTTTCAAAAAAGCTTTTTCAAGGTTGATTCCATAAAGATTGGCCAGAGCTCCTATCCAGGCAAAACAATCCGCAAGTTCTTCTTCTATATTTTCAAAATCTTCCCTGCGGATTGCTTCGGCAAGTTCTCCTATTTCTTCAACCAGCCAGAGCATGGTTGCATTTTCCCCTCTCCTTTTATCATTATGAGCATACAGCTCAGCCATGAGTTCCTGAAACTCTGAAATTTCCACTATTCTCCCCTCCAGTGTAGAGAAATCTCATATTGCCATACTAATTGCTATTGCCCATAATTGTTTCAGATTTTCCTTTCTGTTTTTATTATTGATTTTTGTATTGAATCCTAATAAATCCAATTTTATACCCTTAATAGATTTTTTTCCCGCATAATAATGGATTTTCTGGATCTTTCACGGATTAGAGCCGTACAGGAACATTTCTTTCCCTGAGATATTCCTTAACTTCCCCAATCGAGTATTCATTAAAGTGGAAAATACTTGCTGCGAGAGCTGCGTCCGCCTTGCCCTTAGAAAAGCCCTCATAAATGTGTTCAGGGTTTCCAACCCCTCCTGAAGCGATAATTGGGACATCGAGTTCTTCGGAAAGCTTTCTTGTAATAGGCAGGTCGTAACCGGCATACGTTCCATCCCTGTCCATACTGGTAAGCAGGATTTCCCCTGAACCCAGTTCTTCTGCTTTTCTTGCCCACTGAACTGCATCAATCCCTGTAGCTTCCCTGCCCCCGTAGATTACAACTTCGTACCAGGCAGGAGTGCTATCTTCAAGTTCGAGAATAGTTTTATCTGGATTATTTTTTACATCGGTATTTCGCCTGCAGTCAATTGCAGTAACAATGCACTGGGCTCCGAAGATCTCGGAAGATTCTTTAATAAACTCAGGGTTCTTAACTGCAGAAGTATTGACAGAGACTTTGTCTGCTCCAGCTCTTAAGATCTGGCGAATGGCTTCGATAGAACTTATTCCTCCCCCGATTGTAAGAGGAATAAAAACCTCGTCAGCAGTTCTTTCAATTACATCAATCATTGTCTCCCGGCCATGGGCAGAAGCTGTGATATCCAGGAAAACCAGTTCGTCTGCACCTGCTTCGTTATAGCGTTTTGCAAGTTCCACAGGGTCTCCGGCCTCTTTTAAATCTACAAACTCTACTCCCTTAACAACACAACCTCCTGCTCTGTCAAGGGTCACGTCAAGGCATGGTATTATTCTTTTAGTCAGCATCTAAGGGATAATGAATTCAACTTTTATTAAAAGCTTATCAAAACCAGGCTGTAAAATCCCTGAGAGCTTCAAATACTTAAAATTGGTAATGGATAATTTTCAAAATTGATTCAATGTGGTCTGAAGAAATTGAAAATTAATAGCAAGTAGCAGAAATTGATTAAAAAATAGCTAAAGATTACCCAAAAATGTCCATTACTCTGGCCCCTTCAAGTCTGGACATTTCCACTTCAGAATTCTCAAGTACTTTTTTCCTAATCTTTATGGGAGCCCCTACACGGAGTGCAAGAGCAATGCAGTCGCTTGGTCTTGCATCAAACTGCATTATATTGTTATCCTTTTTTATCAGGAGACGGGCATAATAGATTTTGTCGACTTTATCGTCAATTAGGACGCCGTCGATTTCGATTTTTAACCTTTCAAAAATATTTACTATAAGGTCATGGGCCATAGGTCTTGGCGGAGAAATATTTTTAAGTACATTCCCTATGGAAAGCGCTTCAAGATGGCCTATATATATAGGGAGCATATGCCCCTCCATATTCTCAAGAAGCACGACTGGAGTTGGGTCTGTGAAGACATCGACTATATATACATCTTTAACCCGGATTTCTTCAAAATCTTCATACGAATCGATGTCCATACGAAGTACTTAATTATTCACTTATTAATACCTTTTTTAATTTTTTCAAATTTATTAAAAGAGATAGTATATTTGATTTGCAATTTCCAGATATAATCTCAGACCTAAAAAGGCATTTAAGATATATTAAATAGGACAGTTTATGACATTTTAATGTGAATCCGGAATAAGCATTAGCGATATATTTGCTGCTTCCTGGAAAACAGGAACGTAATGTCTTTAAGAGAAAATAAAGTAATAAGAAAACAGCAAAAGAAGATTCCAGGGAAAGAGCGAATCAAATATAAAAGGTTAAATACTTCGTATAGAACGAACTTTAATTCTTTTAACTTTTTGATTTTCTTTTAATCACTTTTGAGTTTCTAATTCTTTTCCTTTTTTGAAATTATCATTATCATTATTCCTATATTATTACTATTATTTATTGAATGTTAAGCCCTTCAATCTGACCTGAAACCATATTTGCCGATTAAAGGAACAAAAATAACTCCGCCTTTCCTGTCTATATGTGCCTTTCCTCCGCTGTCTTTTTTAACCCGAATCAACTCCTGTGAATGAGTTCCCACAGGAATCACCATTATTCCTCCTGGCTTTAATTGCTCAAGTAAAGGTTCAGGGATATCAGGAGCCGCACAGGTTACTGTAATTCTATCGTAGGGAGCATACTTTGAGTAGCCCATAGATCCGTCTTCAAGGAGCACGGTTACATTTTCATATCCGGTTTTTTCAAGATTTTTCCTGGCAAAATTAGCAAGAGACTCTATACGTTCTACAGTATATATATGCCCCTTTTTTCCTACAAGTTCTGCCATTACTGCCGCGTTATATCCTGAACCTGCTCCTATTTCAAGAACCGTGTTGCCTTCTGAAAGTTCTAAAAGTTCACACATTATAGCAACCATATGAGGAGCAGAAATTGTCTGTCCACTCCCTATTTCAAGAGGCATGTCTATGTAGGCTGTGCTCTGTGCGTATTCCGGAACGAACTTATGCCTTGGCACTCGAAGCATAGTTTCGAGTACCTTTTTTTCGTTTACGTGATACTCAAGCCCTTTTACTAGCCTTCTACGCAACTCTTCAAATACAGCCTCTGCTTTTTCTTCAGCTGTTTCTTTCCCCTGCTCTCCCTTTTCTGTCTTTATGCTTTTACCCCTTTTATTGTAATTTTCTAGTTTTTTTCTTTTATTCAAAATCTTAGGTATTTATTTGATTTATTTTCAAACTTAACCAGGCTTAGATTTTTCTCCTATACATATCTTTCAATTTACTCTGGAGATGCTTTTTACCAGGGCCCTTTTCGGTATGTTCGCGGCCTCTCTCCGTCCTCTTTTTTCCTGGCAAAAATTCTTTTTACATATTTTGCAAGTACAACATCGCCTTTTCTGGACCTGAATACTCCGTCCCTGACTTTTATTTTAGTAATGAAAAGCCGCTTGTTTCCAACTTTTTCCTCTGCCCCTACAACAAATTCGTAGTCCCCAGGAACCTTTTTCTCAATTACTTCTGTCTTTTCGGTTCCTGATTGCGCAGAAAATTTTACAGTTATTTCATCTATAGCTCTTCCCCATATAGCATCGATATCTTCTGCTTTAGCGGCCCTGACCCTTTTTCCGCCTGCATCAAGAGCAGTAATTAAAATAGGGTATACGACTCCTTTTTCTTCGTCGTCCACAACCAATTCGTCATCTACTTCAACTAAAGTCTCGGAATCAAGGTCAGTTTTGTAGGTGTCTGAAACGTCCTTTTTGCTGACTATTACTCTCAAACTAACGGTTTTTGGAGTCTTTATTTTCGCTGCATGTAGCTGGCCGCATTCCAGGCAGCGAACAAGCGGGCTCTGGCCTTCTTTAAGAACTTCATGTCCTATTTCCTCTTCGGGAGAACATGAAGGGCATACAACTTCGATTTCTTTCATCATAATCCAATCAGTAGATGGATTCAAAATACTAAATACTTAACTCCTCCGTTGATGTTTTTCTTGAAGATATATTTGAGAGTCCAGGCCAAAAAAGCCGATCTTAATATTATTTGCGGCTGTTGCTATCAAAAGTTTTATTAAAGCAAAGTGCATAGTTTAACATCTCATTATTGAGATGCATCTCAAAAATAAGATAGGTGGCGGCAGTGTCTGACATTGAACACCTGAAGAAACTTGCCCTAATAGGGGCAGTGAATGACACTATTAAGGTTTCTTCAAACGAATTTCGAAAACATACTGGAGCAAGCTCCAAAACTGCAGCAAGAAAACTAAAACAGCTGGAAGAAGAGGGGCTAATCGAAAGAAAGATAGTTCCAGGTGGCCAGTTGATAAAAATGACCGAAAAAGGAATCGATATTCTTAAAAGTGAATATCTCGAATATAGCAGTATCTTTTGTCCGGAATCTGAGAATTTGGAACTTGAGGGAAGTGTCTTAAAAGGCCTTGGGGAAGGCCAGTACTATGTAAGTATACCACAATACAAAAAGCAGTTCGAGGAAAAATTGCATTTTGTACCTTTCCCTGGAACTTTAAATGTACAGCTTTCTAAAAACAGCTCGCTTCTAAGGAAAACCCTTCGGGAAATGCCCGCTGTCAGGATAGAAGGCTTTAGTGACGGAGAACGGACTTTCGGAGGTGGGAGCTGTTATTCTGTAAATATCTGCGGGATAGAAGCTGCTGTTATCGCTCCTGAAAGAACGCATTACCCTTCAGATTTAATTGAAATTATTGCGCCGGTAAAACTAAGAGATGCCCTGGAGTTAAAAGACGGGGACAAAGTTGTCATACAGGTAAAAAAACAGGGGATGGAGAAATAAATGACCGAAAGTAAGGTATACCAGTGTCTTACGTACAGAAATGAAAATATCAACAGGGCGTTGGAAGCTCTGCATGCCGGAAAAATGATCCAGATTTATGATTCGGACTCTCGAGAAGGAGAGACTGACCTGGTAATTCCAGCAAAAGCAGTTACTTTTAAAGACGTGAAATGGATGCGTAAAGATGCAGGCGGCCTGATTTGTGTCGCAGTCGACCCGGTGGCCTCAAAACAGTTGAATTTGCCCTTCATGGCAGAACTTGTGCAGGAAGCCAGCAAAAATAATAACTCCCTTGAAGAAGTTGTGGAAAAAACCGGGGACCTGAAATATGACTCACATTCTTCTTTTTCGCTCTGGGTAAATCACAGGGATACCAGGACAGGTATTCCGGATAATGAACGAGCCCTTACTATCCGGAAGATAGGAGAAATTACCGAAAAAAGCCTTTCAGGCAATAAAGCTCGCTTTGGAAACGAATTCCGAACCCCGGGACATGTAGCGCTCTTAAGGGCTGCTGATGGGCTTCTCGACGACCGCAAAGGCCAGACAGAACTTTCAGTTGCTCTTGCCCGTATGGCAGGAATCACCCCTGCAATGGTTGTATGCGAAATGCTCGATGACGAAAATGGAAAAGCCCTTTCTAAAGAGCACGCGAAAGAGTACGGAAACAAATACGGGCTCGTATTTTTAGAAGGACAGGAAATTCTGGAAGCTTACATGACATGGGTAGGTTCCGAATAATCTTTGGAGCAATTTTAGCCCGTGTAATTTACTTAATCTAATTTCCCATTATTTTTTTCTTAATTTCTACTTTTTATTTCATTCCATTTCATTTCATTTTACTTTATTTTGCTTCATTTTACTTCAATTTCCTTTAATTGTTTTATTCCATTCGAATACCCCGCAGCTTGCTGCGGGGATGGAAACTTCCCCGAA
>CAZFNE010000008.1:0-30362 GCA_964520335.1 uncultured Methanosarcinales archaeon
AATTGGGGATTTTTAATCCGACGAAAATGGGGAATTCTTAACCGCCCTTGACAAAAACAAGTGAGGATAAAAAAATTTAAAAAAATTGCAGTCCGGATATTGACTAAAAATATGCACAAATCTCACAGAAAATTGAGGGGAGCTGAGGGATACGATATGAAAGTCTCTAGTTGTTCTTTTTTGTCACATTGAACTTTATATTGAATTCGGTCCCATTGCTCCTTTTAATCTCAAGTTCACCATCCAACTGATCAATAAGAGAAGTTATAAGTTGAAGCCCCAGACTATTAAGTTCTTTAATATCAATATTCTCAGGAATACCCATACCATTATCAGAGATTTGCAGAATATAAGATATACTCTTAAAAGTTTCTTTCTTGCGTTCTCTTTCATCTCGATGGATTTTAACTCTGATTTCTCCTTTATCCTTACCGGAAAACGCGTATTTAATGGAGTTTGAAATAATTTCGTTGATGACTAACCCTAACGGAATAGCTGTATCCATCTCTAAGAAAATATTCTCTTCCATATTGAAATCTAAACTAACATCAGTTTCGAGTCTGTATGTTAGGAGTAGATTATTAACTAATTCCTTGATGTATTGTGAAAAGTTAAGCTGATCAATATTTTTGCCTTTGTATAATTCCTCATGTATAAGAGCAATAGAAATAACTCGGTCGATGCTCTCTTTAAAAGCTTTCAGCACTTCTGAATCTTTAATATTATCTCTACCTTTGAACAAATCGGCCTGAAGATCCAGAAGTGAGGAAATTACTTGAAGATTGTTTTTGATTCTGTGATGTAATTCCTTTTTACGGGCAATTTCGAAGTTCCTGAGGGCTTCTTCAGCTTCTTTTCTCTCTGTTATATCTCTGGAAATGAAAGAGACCGCAATCAGCTTTCCATAAGAGTCAAAAACGGGAGAAAGAGTTATTGAAATATTTATTAGCTTTCCGTCCTTTCTTAATCGTAGAGTCTCATAACGTTGGACCTTTTTTCCGTGCTTGATCTCTTCAATCAATTTTACAGCTTCTTTATCTAAATGGGGGGGAGCCAAAATGGACACGTACTTTCCTAAAACTTCTTTTACGGAATAACCATAAATATTTTCAGCTTCCTGATTCCAGCTTGTAATCTTGCCATCTAGGGATATTGTTCCAATAGCATCGTTTGATGATTCTACAATATTTGCCAGGATCCTGATTTGTTCTTCTACTCTTTTTATCTCAGTAATATCCTGAACTGTTCCTTTCACCTGAATAGGGTTATTATTCTCATTATAAAAAACTTCAGCTTCTGTATGAACTATGCGTTCTTCTCCATTGGCTAATACTATCCGATAGTCACCTTTAATAGGTTCTCCATCTAAACCCTTTTTTATGGCATTGTGCACACGGTCTCTGTCATCGGGATATACATAATTTAGAAACTCGTCTAAAGTTGCCCCTGGTTTTTGAGGAGAGCACCCAAAAATGCGGTATAGCTCTTTAGACCAGTATACTTCACCGGTTGCAAGATTCCAATCCCAATTTCCAATATGAGCCATTCTTTGAGCTTCAGCAAGCCCTCTTTCACTTTCTTTCAACAAATTATATGCTTTCTGAAGCTTTGATGTACGTTCCCCGACCAAGTTTTCTAAATTTTCAAGTGTTTCTTCTAGTTTAATTTCTGCTTTTTTTCTTTCAGTTATGTCAATAAATGCACCTACACTGCCGCGCACATTACCTTCAGCATCGTATAATGGACTGGCTGATCCAAAAAGCGTTCTATATTCTCCACTGGGTAATAGCACCTCTATCTCTTCATTGCGTACGTCAATATTTTTAAATGTAGCTTTTTGCATGGGCAGTTCATTTGCAGTCAACTCATGACCTTTCCTAAAGAAACGTCTTACAGATGTAGTATTCGCAGATACATTTTCTCCAACTTCAGCCTCATAAAACTCATTGGCCATTCTATTTCCAGTAATATTGTGACTTTGCTGATCATGACCAATCCAGATAGCAACAGGCGCTACTTCCATCACTGTTTCCATCTCTTCGGCTCGCTGACGACTTTGCTCTTCCATCCGCTTGATTTCTGTAATATCACGTGCAGCAGCAAAGACGCCAATAACTTTATCATTTTCATCTCTATAAACTGAAGCATTGTACAAAACTGGAGTTATATGTCCGTCTTTATGTTGGATCTCCAGAGGATAGTCTCGAACCTCACCTAGCTTGAATACCTGCTGATAACCTGTACGGGCTTTTTCAGGCTCAGTAAAGTAATCTGAAAAATCATTCCCAATCAATTCATTTCTGGAATATCCGGTAACCTGTTCAGTAGCCGCATTCACATCCGTAATCTTACCATCACGCCCAATGGTTACTAAAGGATCCAGACTGTTTTCAATCAGACTTCGGTTATATAGATTTGATAATCTGAGGGCCTCTTCTGCTTTTTTGCGCTCAGTGATATCTATGAATGCAGAAATGGATCCACGTAGGTTTCCCTGCTCGTCACGCAAGGGTCTGGCATTTCCTAGTACGTGTCGTATTTTGTTGTCGGTAGATACGATATCTACCTCGTAGTCGTTAATCTCCATACCTTTAGCCGACAACTGCGAGGGCATTTCTTCAGGAGGGATCTCTATTCCATCCTTGAATAACTTGAACATCTCGGGCCTCTCTCCTTCAGGAGCAGACTTTGAAAAGTTTGTACCCATAGGAGCATTTATCCATTCATACGAGAGGCGATTACCTGAAATTTGGAGAACGTTGGGGTCGTGTGATATAAACACTGCAACAGGAACGGCATCTAACAATGCTTCCAGTTCACTCGAACGAGCTTGTTCACGCCTTTCACTCTCCTGCAGTGCTTTTAAAAGGAAATCGCGGTCAGCCAACGACTGGGAAAGCTTGAAGTTGCTGTGGCTTAGTTGCGAGAGCATGTTTGCAAGTTTCATGAAGAAGGACATGTTTTGGTTTAGAGCTTTCCTGTTTAACCGAGGAACTTTCTCAAGCGCTGCTATATATTCTCCCTCATTGAAGCTGTATTTTCTAGCTTGCGATCGGAAAAGCTCATGGTCCAGATTTTCGTCTTCAAAAAAGAACTGACCTAAGAAAATATTGGCAACATGCTGACCTTCTACAATAATTGGGGTTGCTGCATCCCACATATTATTCTTGCACTTATACAGCTTAAACTCTCCTCGGGAAACACCCAAGGAGAGCTTTGTATCGCTCTCTATGCAGTGTTTGCAGGCTTCGGGATGGGCCCTATGGAATTTAGTACAGATATCCTGCCACCCAACACCTACAAGAACATTCCCATTGATGTCGATTATACCTATAGGTATGCGAGTAAGCTTATAGAAATCATTCATTAGGGATTGAATTGCCTGCGTATCGATAATTTCGGCAAACTCTATTTTCGATACCTTTTTGGCTTCACTTTCATGAGCTTTTTCTGTGAATCTAATGAGACCTTTCTGGTCACTTATATCAAACCCTGAAATGCTTATGCATTCTTTTTCAGGTAGGGGAGAAAAAATAACTAAGTATATTCTATTTCCCACTTTAATCTCCAATTTTTCGGGGCTATCCAGGGAAATTACCCTTTTCACAATCTCTCCAATACTCGAAGGCATTTTTTCCCCTACTTTCACACTCCACTCATGTAATAATGGCTCACCAGCTTTATTTGAATAAAGAACAGTACAATCATTTGCCACACTGAGCAAAGGATTCGAATTTCTTGCAGGAGATTTTTTCTTTTTTGATTTCATAATCCCACTCGAACTCCCATTTTATGAATAAATTTTGCAAATACAATCTATTATTATCAAGGAAAAGTTAATCTTAAACTTAAGCAAATATTCCATCAAATTTAAAAATTTCTATTGTAAAAAGTGTCTCTATTTAAAAATAATAGATGAATATGTCTTTATGAACTAGAACTTAAAATAAATTAATTTTATTATTTGTAAGTATTAGTATTTATCTTGATAACAATTAGAATGTACCGAAAACGGGAAAATTAAAGTAATAAAATTCTATAAGTCCTTTCTGTTCTCCATAATTTTTAGTCTTTTTTAAATCTTTATATTATAGAAATTAAAAATACTATTAGGGCATATTGGGATAAGTTCTTAACTTTAAACTAAATATCTGTATTTCTGGTTAACTTTTATAGGTTTTATATTATATAAAAATAGAGATTATTCGCAAGCATGCGAACGATTTATATATTCAAAACACAACTTATCTAAAGATATTATGACCAAACCCGAGAGTAAAACAGAATTTTTTTATACTGAAAAAGGATTGGTAGCAGTAGGCAGTCCTGTTAAACTTCAGATCCTTGATTTACTCAGGGAAGAACCGAGGTCTTTTGAGGAAATCGTAAAATCAACTGCAAAAGCTAAATCAACTATATCAGTCCATCTTAATAATCTAAGGACTTATGAGCTTGTAGAAGAAAATTACGATCCTGAAGACAAGCGCCGAAAAATCTATTCTTTAACCTCCTGTTATATGGGCTGCTCCCAGGTTCCTCTTCTTGAGCATTACAGAAGTTTGTTAAAGCAGGTTCCTGCAAATGGGAATGATAGATTTAATTTTTCTGAAACTCTTTTTTATGCCCTCAATTTCGGTTTTGAAGCGTATGGAATAGATAATGCCCCTATTGTAAAATTAATAGGAAATGACGTTGGTAAACATCTGTCTCCTATTTTCGAAGCCGAAACCCTGGAAGAACTTCTTATTGAAATTGCAGGTTTCCTGGAATTCCATGGGGATTGTAGGGTCTCAGTACTTTTGAAAAATGGCTGTACCCTTCAGGTGGAAGACAATTTTAAAGAAAAGTCCCTGCGTGCGATAGGAAAATCTTTTTGCGCCCTTACCGAAGGGATTATTGAAGGTATTCTGAAAGAAAAGTTGGGCAAACACTGTAAAGTCAATGAAAAGGAATGTTATGGGACAGGGCATAGTCATTGTCTTTTTGAAATTACAGTATAAATTTCTTTGGTAACTTTACGGTTTAACTTTATATATTCTATTATATATTGAATGTTTTAGAAATATTAGAGAGCTAAAAATTTCTATTTTTTTTCTAATTTCAGATTTCCAGTTTAATTTAAGTAATACAGGTAAAAAAGATACAATTCGCCAAATTAGATTTAAAATCATACCTTAAATTCGTACCTTAAATTCGTACTTAATGCGCATCTCCGATTACGACTCCTATTTCCGATTTTAAACGCGGACCTATCGCGGCTACTATGCCAGGGCCATCTGTTTTTTCTCTGCAAACAATTGCATGTTCCAGCAGCCCGAGCCTCTCGATTTCATAAATGTCTCTTCCATGCCCCGTTTTCTTCAATACGCTTTTGATCTCTGATTTTGTAGCTCCATTTACTATAACTCTGTCAGTGCTTGCTTTTTTCCAGCTCCACCATAGATCAAGCTGTTTTTTCGAAAACCTGGCGTTTAGTTTTTTATTTGTTTCAAAGATTTCAACCTCTACCGGCAGGTGCGGGATAAGGCCAAATCTAGCTGCAAGCTGCTTTGATTTCCCGTTTCCAAGAGCTTTTAATTCCTCACTTTCGACTTTAACTGTTACCCCAGTATTGATTAAAAAGCCGTCTTCCGTAAAAGCCTGTAAAAATCCTTTATAGATCCTCCCTGTTTCAATTTTTCTTGCAGGCGTTCCATATCTGGAAAGAAGGAAATTAGCGGAAACTTCTTCATCTTCCCCTTCAAGCGAGAATTCAGCCCAATTTTCAGGAGTAATTGAAACCTCAATTCTTACTTCAAGTTCCTTTAATTCGTTTTCAACCAGGGTTTTTAGTAGCTCAGCCATTCTTTCTCTGTTTTTTCCATAAATATGGTGAAGGGTTACAACTTTTATCATGTTTTCTTGCCTTTTATTTACTTTTACTGCTCCTTCTGGAAATAAAAATCTAATTTTTATTTTTTCAGATATATTTCCAGGAGCCTTTCACTCTCTTCAAGAGCTGAAAGTACGCTTTCTTCAACAGGACTTTCTGCCCTATCAATCTGGTTCTTAAGCTTCTTAATGTCCCGGCTATAAGGTCCAAGCTTCCTGGAAATTGTATCTTTATTATCTCCCTGCTCCAGAGCCTGTTTGTGAATAGTTTCGATTTTATCCCTTAAGTTTTTGATTTTTTCAAAGATTTCGGCGCTTAAAGGATCGAGCTGCTCAGGATCCACAAGCTCCGTATCTCTTGCATTTTCTTCTTCTATACTCCCTTTGCTGCTGTCTTCTATTTCTTCCTCTCTTGATTCTTCTGCTGCGTTCTCTATAAGAGACCTGTCTGAGAGTAGATCCCTGAATTCTTTAAGGGAGGTTTCTACCTCTCTTCCGTAATCTGTAAGTTCAACGAATTTTATCCGTCCCTCAAATGTGAATCTTATGAGTCCGCACTGTTCCATCTTCGCGAGGATTCTTGTTGTATGGGCAAAAGTCGAGTCTATCTCTTTTGAGATGATAGACGCATATGTCCTTCCCATTGAACCTATAAATAACAGTGCAAGGGTAGGTTTTTCCTGCAAAAACAATTTTTCTGCATTTTCATCGGACATAATATCACATTGTTATTTTTTTAGTGGATTATTTCCGGATTCTGGATACGCTTTTTTATTATTCTTTAATGGTTTATATATTATTGGAGTAATTTTACTTAAATACTCTTCTGATAAATTCACTCTGCTAAGTTTTTGATTATTTCTTTTATCTTGAGAATAGGTGCATCAGTCTTGAAGGAAGTCCCGCTGAAATGAGTCCTTGAGGCTTCAAATCCATATGCTCGAAGAGCCTCTATTAAAGTCTCTATTCCGGTTGCGGAAACTCCGAGTTCTTTACAGATAACATGCTGGTCATAAAACATTGGAATATCAAGCTCATCCCTGCAAAAGCCAATTATTTTTTTTGCCTTATCCTTGGTATTCAGAGGATGAACTTCAAGTTCTGAAATAACCTTATTGCAAAAAGCCCGTTCTCTAAAAGACCCAAGCCAGAGTGGGCCTGCAACCTGGGTAAGGGCTCCACATAATGGGCATGCTTTCTCAATATGTACGGCAAGCCCATAAACAGGTTTCCTGAAGCCGCAGTTTTTGCAGTGGATATTAAAACCCATTGCTTTCAGGGTTTTATCTGCATGTTTTGCTCCATGAAGTACTTCAAGGTAGGTTCGTACATAATGCCGTGTCACATGAGAAAGCAAAGGCAGCATTCCTTTTTCATGCTTTGCAAGTTCTCGGGCACATGCTCCAAGGAGAACCCTTAAGCCCATTTCACTGTGGTATTCCGTGTTTAAAGGTACAGAGGCATATTTTCTTATGCCTGAATTTAGATGAGCCCCGCATAAAGGAGCAGTATCTGTTGCCGTAACCGACAGCATATTCTGGGCTGAAGCAGAGGCTGCATCAAGGAAGGGAGAAGGAGTCCCGAAAGGATCCACATCTACGATATGATATTTCTGTTCATGGAGCAGCACATTTGCATTTTTGCGCGTAGCCAGGGACTTTTCTTCAAGTCCATTAATTTTTATATTTTCTTTTATCATTTCAAAAGCGCCCGGACTCCAGTCATTCATGGTCACATGGATTCCTACTTCCCCAGCTATTCGGAGCCCTCTGATTCCTGATGCGGAAAAGGCATCCACATACCGGATTTCTTCCCTTAGAATCTCCTTTTTTGTGAGAAGTCTTTCCACAAAGGCAGCTGTAGCTGCCACATTGATATCACGGTTTAGCTCCATCTCCGGGTTAAAAAAAACCGGAGCAGCCGAGGGAGGAAAGGTTGCATCCGGAGGTGGCACCGGAACCGAAACCTTGGTCGTACCTTCGACTATAATTTTACAATTCATTTAAACTGCTATTCTTTGGGATCTTATTTTACAGTGATGGTCATCTCCATTCTTGGATATCCCTCTACACTGAAACTATACTTTCCAGGCTGTGTGAACGTATATACAAAAGTTTGCCCATATCCTAGCCTTTGATCCTCAAAAAGTCCTTCTTTACTGGTCAGGAAAAGCACTGTAGATTCCTGGAAATTCCTCCAGGCAACTGAATCTCCTGTCTTTATCTCAAGACTTGAAGGAATTGAATTGAAATCTTTTAACCTCACAAGATATGGATTCGACGGAGAGCCCTGCTGCCCAGTCCCTGTTCCTTCTTGATTTGCAGCCCCGGTAGAATTTATTCGGGCCCCCTCCTGTATCTCAGGGCTTATTGCTTCCTCTGGAGTTCCTGTTTGCCCTGTATCTGTAATCTCTGTGTCTGCAGGACTTTCCATTCCTGTCTCTACAGGAGTCAAGTTAGCTCCCTCTGTTGAGGTGATTCCAGCCGTACTTACCTCGTCAGGAGTATCTGTTGCTTTCTGGTCTCCTGTAGAACTTCCTCCCCCTGAACCCCCATCGGAAGTTTTTTCCTGCTCTTCCTGGTTATTCGAGCCCAGACAGCCTGCTGTAATTAATGGGAGAATTACCAGGATTAGAATTATCTTCTTTATCCCCACCTCTACACCTCTATATTGATCTCTTTTTATTTCCAATTTAATATAATCATTAACAATTATAATGTTTCTTATATTAATTACTTTTACACAGAAAAATTCCAAAAATGCTTACAAAAATCAAACTGCATGCGATAATCCGCTAAAGAATCGGGTATTTTGACTCACTATGGTCTCGATGTGAAAAGTGAAGGAAAAATTAAAAATTAAACGTAAACTCAATGCCAGCGCAAGATGAAATTTCTATTATTGCAATTCCTGCAAAAAAAGCTGAATCTAATAGGGTTTAAAAAAGGAATCTGATTAAACAGCTTCAAAAAAGAATTTTAAGGGAAAATAAGGGGGCTTCCCATTAAAATTTAATCTTATATTTTTAAGGCTCTACCACGTTAACAGTGACATTCATCTTGGGCTGCCCAATAACTGTGAAGTTATACTGGCCAGTTTCATTGAAGGTATAAGCAAAAGGTTTTCTGTATGCAAGGTTTGTATCTTCAAAGAGCCCCTGTTCGCTGACAAGAGTAAAGATCCTTTTAGGATTTTCCTGAAGATTGATCCAGGATACTGTTTCCCCTTTCTTTATCTCAAGACTTGAGGCGCTCGCCCTATTATTGTTTAGTCTTATAAGATAGGCGGCTTCATTTGCACCCGTAACTGAAGGCTTAGAAACTTCGGTTTCATTTTGAGCAGGAGTTACGTTAATGTCTGAACCTGTTTCTGCAGGAGTTGGGTTTTGCTCTGGAGTTGTTATTTCTTCAGGACTTACATTCTCTGCTGGAGTTATGGCTTCTCCGGGGCTCACATTTTCTTCAGGGGAAGGTTGATTATTTCCTGTGCACCCTGAAAGCAAAATTGTGCCTAACAAAAGAAGCAGAACAATAAGTTTTGTTTTCATTTTATTCCCCACATCTTCATTATAAAGTTTTGAAAAGTTAACTGGGAATTAAATTTCATTTCTTTTTAATTTATATTTTCTAAATCCTAATATCTTATAATTAATTTCTTTTCCTTAAATTTTCCTTTTAAGTAACAATTTTTTTTATTTTTATATATCGAATTTTTATGACTTTTTTGATTTAATAATTCTCTTTAAATTTGATATTACTTTAAAATATTCCATTCTAGCAGTTTATATATTCTCCAATATCGTGCAGATTTTTTTAAGATATGAATCCCTTATTTATGGGGTTTTTACCTTAATTAACCAGCAGGATTTTACATACAGGGACTTAAGTACTTAATTTTAACACTTTATTTGCATATAAACATATGCTGCTTCATATGAAATTCCAGAGAAGAACAGCAATAACCCCTATAATTGCAATTATCCCGAAAATCTTTTTTGAAACAGAATAAAGGGGCGTGGAACCTGAAATTTTAGAAATCAAGATCTTATTGAGAGTACTGACAATACTTGCAAGTAAAGCAGTGTTTGCAGCCGTTGTATAAGAAATATTCCCACTAACTGCAAGTAAAGTTACAGAAATTATTACCCCTGAACTGCTAACAAGGGCTCCAAGGGCAGTAGCATAAATCCCTAGAGTTCCTGCTATTTGATTCGCAAAATTTGCTACAATAAGGATAATGCTAAAAGCAATTCCGAATTTAAAAGCCTGTCCGAGAGAAAACGGGGATTCGAGTTTAAAGTCCCCTCCGCCTATCGGGCAGACTTTTTCATTGTGTTTAAAAACCATTATTATGGATGCAAGAATAATTGCAATCTGGGGAGGAAGCATAAGTAGAGTCGTCTGGCCGCTGGGGTCAACTATAAAGGCCAAAATAAGGTTTCGAATCAGCATAGAAATATTGCAGAGCAGAATTCCTGTAAGCACAGGTTCTATAACTTCCTGTGACTTTTTTGAAAACCCTGCAATTGCTGCTGCTGCAGCTTCACTATTTACAAACCCTCCAAGGAGGCCTGAATAGCAAATTCCACGTTGTGCTCCGTATTTCCTGAGCAGGACGTAGCTTAGGAAACTGATAAGGGAAACAAGAATTACAATGAGAATGGCATATTTAAGGTTTATAACTCCAAAAATTTGTTTTTCAGGAGCTATCGGGTAAAGTATAAAAGCTACGGCTAAAAATTGCACAGCATTATAAAGTTCCTCTTTTGTAAGGTTCCCAGCAAAATGATGAAGAGGTTGTTTCTGGATTAAGAGGAAAGACACAACTATAGAAGAAACGATAGCAAAGAGCCAGTAATTGTAGCCCACAAGTATTCCCATTACATAAATAAAAAAAAGGCTAATAGGACTTGTTACTCCTATTCGTCTGTAAAGAAAAATCTTTGCATAGGTAATTATTGAACAGATTGCTGCAAAAAAAAGAGTGACTACATAGATAAAACCGGTTCCTGTTGATTGGCTCGCAAGAGCGACAAGCATGCCTGTTATACAGGTTATACTATAGGTCCTGACTCCCGCAAAGATTTCATGATCAAGGGATCTATGCTCCCTTTCAACCCCTACCATAATCCCAATTAAGAAAGCTATTGCTAATTTTCTCAGAAACTCCAGAAAAACCGGATCAAAACCAAACTCTTCAACCGTGCTCGTAGCTTAACTCCTTAAATTTTATTTGTTGTTGTCCCTCTTTGAATTTCTCTAATTCCTTCTAATACTCTTAAATTTTTGATATAACCTAGCTTATTATTGGGCTTTTATCGTATTATATTTTACACCATTCTTAGTATTTTAAACGAGCTTTAAACGGAAATTTTAAATTAAAATTAGGGAATAAAAAAGCCAGACAATGCAAATAAAGTATAAATTTAGCAGGGCTTTTATTATTAACAAAATCAGCCCTGGAAAAATTGAGTTAGATTACAATACAATGTTAATAACTTGTGTAAATTTTCCAAATTTTTAAGCTAGTTTATTGTTCCAGCTTTCTATCATTGCTTGTTTGCTGATATCATTTTTCAATTCTCTTGATAAGATCCTATAATTATACCTGAATGAAATCGACCTTAATTGGCTCATTTCCTTTTTCGTCTATTGTAATGAGAGCGCTTGAGCCCTTAGAAGCTTCTCCTGGGTTTACCACAGTTGTTTTCCCAACGTTTTCAAAACCTTTTGCTTCATGGATATGCCCGCAGATTATAAGGTCGACCCTATCAAGAAATTTCTGAATCGCAATACTTCCGACATGCCCGAAAGGAAGTTCGTCACGAGCTCCATGCGGAGGGGCGTGAGTTAAAAGAACTATAGTGCCGCAGTCCCCCTCTTTTTCAGCAGAACAGACCATTCCTTCAAGGGCTTTCTCAATCTCTCCTTCAGAAAGCTCAAAAGGCGTATTAAAAGGGGTAGGATTTGAGCCTCCAAGCCCTATAAACCTGATATCTCCTACCTGCTCGGCTTTCTCATGCAGGTTTATGGCTTTTGATGCCTCAAGGGCTTTAACGATACTTCTCTGGTCGCAATTCCCGGGAATTGCAAGCACAGGCTTATCAAAGAGCTCCATCAGTTCTTCGACCTTCTCATCAGGCCCAAAATTCGTGAGATCCCCTACGATCGCAATAAGGTCAAAAGGCATGGCTTTTTCCATCATTTTTTTAATTTTCGAATATTCCCCGTGGGGGTCAGAGATGGCTAGGATTTTCATCTGGTTCCCTTCTTATTTCGATTTTATCTAGATTTTATTTAAAATTCTTTTACTTTTCCTGTTTTCCATTCCATTTTTGTATCCCTTAAAATTTAAAATTTAAAAGTTTTTGCGCTTATGATCAAATTTTTAGCCTTTTCCAGGTTTTAAACATGATTTTTTTTCTTTTTACGCTCTGTTTAATTCTTCTAACCTGAATGACTTTTACAGCCCACAAATCGACATTAATATCATTCTATTGCCTAACTTCCAACTCTTTTGAGCAGCATGTAAAGTAATATGTAATATACTTCTTTCCCAGTATCGTGCATACATCTTTTATATTCCTTCCATAAATATAGTGCGCATGCGCGATATCATTATTATAGGGCATAAAGCAAAGACTATAGGAGACTTTCCCTTGAATGACATGCCAGGGGCTGCTGGAAGGATGGACATCCTTTGCCGCTGCATCAGTTCTGCCCTTTTTCTTTCCTTTGGGATGCGCAGGGATGTAAATGTGCACCTGTTACTTTTAGGGGATCCTGAACCCGGAAAAATAGTAAGGTTTGAGGGACTTCATCTAAGGTATCTCAATCCTGACGAACGAAGCGCTGGCTCTCTTATTCAGAAAGCCCTTCAGAAAACTGCAACAGATAAGGATATTCGTTCCACTCCAGGGGTCTGGCTTCATAAAGGAAATCTTGATAGCTTGCTTTCGGAGTTTCAGGGACGAAATCTTTTCTATCTGCGAGAAGATGGTAAGGATATTCGAGAAATTGCCAGAGAAATTCAGGACCCTGTTTTCATTCTTGGAGATCATACAGGTGTTACCGAGGAAGAAGAAGCAAAGATCCTCCAGGCCGGGGCAAAGATTATTTCAGTGGGGCCGATTTCGCTCCATTCCAATCATTGCATAACTCTTATCCATAACGAGCTTGACAGGGTAGAGGCTGAAAAAGGAGAGCTCCCTGGAATAACAGCCTGTGAAACAAAGGAATAAGCTGCAGATTCAACTCCTCTTCGATATACGTAGTATCTGTTTATATATGAGGATACATAAGGTTATATCCCATTCCCTTTATCAAGTAACGGATTAATCTCTCAGGGTCCTTACGAGTCTTTAGGATCTATTCTTACGAGTTTCCCTGTCTGTAAAGGGGTTTTTAAAATTATCAAATTTCCCAGAGTATTTGCTCTTATTATGAAATTTTATCGGGTTGATTAAAGCTTTCTGGCAGTTCCCCAAAAAGCAATTCCGGAATAAAGCCTGAAGAAAGTAGCTTAGAAAAAGTAAGCTTAGAGAACGTGAAAGATAATGGATATACTTGAAATTTTAAAGAAAGTCTTGCATGAAGGTCCTGTCTGCGACCACTGCCTCGGCCGCCAGTTTGCTAAATTATCTACAGGCCTGAGTAATCGGGAACGCGGACAGGCTTTAAAATTAGCCCTTGTACTTGAGGGGGACCGTATTTACAAAAGCGAGAATGACCCTTCTCTTCTAAACGAACTTGCGCCCTGCAGCCCTCTTGCAAGAAAAACTCTCGGAACAGGAGGAGAAGATGAGCAGTGCTGGGTTTGCCTTGACCAGTTTAAAAAACTGGATACTTGGGCAGAGGAAGCTGTAAAGGCCCTTGAAGGGATTGAATATTCCACATTCCTCGTAGGGACGCGCGTAAGCGGGCTCTTGAGTGAAAATGAGGAAATTCTCTGGGCTGAGGCAGGCACCGCATTTGCTGAACAGCTTAAAACCGAGCTTAACAGGGAAGTTGGTAAAAAAATTGCCGAAAGGGTCAAAAAAGATGTGGATTTCGAAAACCCTGATATTGTAATTACGCTTGACCTTGCAAAAAACAGGCTGGAACTCCAGCTCCGTTCCGTTTATGTCATGGGGCGCTACCTTAAAAAAGTCAGAGGAATTCCCCAGACTCGCTGGCCTTGCAGGAAATGTAAGGGTAAGGGCTGTGAAAGCTGTTCCTTTACAGGCAAACAGTACCAGGAATCCGTGGATGAACTTATCAAAGGCCCTGTAATTGAAGCTTTCGAGGCTGTAGACACGGCTTTTCATGGTTCGGGCAGAGAGGATATTGATGCCCTTATGCTTGGAAGCGGCAGGCCGTTTGTTGTGGAAGCCAAATCTCCTAAAAAACGCAGCACCGATCTTAACGCCCTTATGAAAAAGATTAATCTTGAAGCTGCAGGAAAGGTTGAGGTAAGGGAACTTTCTTATGTAGGAAAGGGCATGATTGAAACCCTGAAAAGCTCAAAGGCGGATAAAACTTATAAGCTTAAAGTTATATTTAAAGAGCCTGTTTCAGAGGAAAAGCTTAAATCCTGCCTTGAGATTTTGAGTGGAGCAGAAATTTCCCAGCAGACTCCGAGACGTGTAGTGCACAGGCGGGCCGATCTTGTTAGAAAAAGGCAGGTGCATAGCATAACACTTGATGAGTTAACCCCTGAAGGGAAGGCTTACATAACAGTAAACTGCGAAGGCGGGCTGTATGTAAAAGAGCTGATCTCAAGTGATGAAGGCAGAACAAATCCAAGCCTTAGTGGGCTTTTAGGAGTTTCTGCATTTGTGGAAGATCTTGATGTCGTAGATGTTGAGATCTGATCGGCACAAATTAACTTTGATTAAGCCAATGAAGGTTGTTTAATAAAGCTTATACATTCATTAAGTCAGGAACTCCCTGGCTGAGCATTTTATTTAAATAATATCCGGCTTATTAAGACAAAAATTCAGATTAATAAGAATTAAGAGAAATTAATGGAGCATTGTAAGGAGGAACATGCGATGACAAACTCCCATGGTGAAAAACGCTGTACAAGATACAAATTACAAAAGACCGTTCGTGAAAGAGGAATTTCCCCTGTAAGCAAAGCTATTCAGGAATTCGAAGAAGGACAGATGGTTCACATCGATATCGATCCAAGTGTTCAAAAAGGAATGCCCAATCCCAAATTCCAGGGTTCTACCGGAAAAGTTCTCGGGCAGAGGGGCCGCTCATATATTCTTGAAGTTCGCTTCGGAAATGCAAAGAAGGAAGTTTTGTCCCTTCCTCAGCACCTCAAACCGCAGAAATACTGAAACTTTCCAGGTATTTAGGTTTTTATAACCTAATGCCCTCTTATCTTACGTTCATTATTTGCAGATCTCTTATTACAGGCTTAATCCCTTCAGGCATTTGGGAAAAGGCCTGTGGAGAATCAACCTTAAATTGCCTGGAGGTCTGTCCTAAGCAGGCAGGCTTAGAACAGGATTTAAAAAACTGTTTCTGACAGATTTATCTATACGATATCTAACTACCTTTAATTTAGATTTCATATACTATTGAACGTATCTTTTAAATAGACTAATATAAATTATTTAGGGTTATATTACTTATTCAGGGTCTGTAAGCAAATATAGATCAGCTCATTTATTGTCAGGCTGAGACGGCCGGAAAATTCTGGCAGAAAGTTGTTGTATTACAATAAAAGGATTAAGTGAATTGCTTTATCCGGTATTTATTAATAAGCTTAAATTAGAAGAGTGTATCTCAATGATAGTAAAGGAAGTGCTTAACGAAGAATTATTGACATTGGCCGAGGTCAAAGAGATCCTTTCCAATATTGCTGAAGAGCGTAAAGAACAGGGCCTTGAAATTGGATACGGATTCCGAAAAGCTCTGCATCACGCTTCCCAGTTCTCAAAAATTAACGGGGAAAAATCTCGAGAGCTGGTTAATAGGTTAATGCAACTTGAAAAAATGAAACCTGTAATAGCTGTTAGAATCGCAGATATCCTGCCTCAGTCCAGGGATGAAGTAAGATCAATCTACGCCAAAGAAAAGTACACTCTAAGCAACGAAGAACTTGATACAATTCTGGATTATGTCCTTGAGGTTATGGATTAAATCAAGGCTAAAGGGAATAAGCTATATAGCAGTTTTCATCTTCTTATTCATAAGAAAGGAAGTATCCGAAAATTCATTAATTTAAGGCCTTAAGGCAGGAAAACTCCTGCCCGAAATCTTAAATGTAGAATATTTCTCAGGCCCGTTGAGACCTGAGTATACAGATATAGATAGTTCAGGTTTTTTAGAAAACTGGAAGTTTGGGGTATTCTATAGCGCTGGTTATGCTGAAAAACCCGAAGAAAAGAAATAAGCTGAGCTATAAATGTAAAAATATCCTAGCCAGAAACCCTATAACGGGTTGCTCAGAGTTTCATATTTATTAAAAGGATGGGTGCTGATGAAAGTAGATAAGTCGCAATCAGGTAGACCATATGCTGGAAGGTCAGCTGCTGAAAAACCTTTTTCTAGCGGCAGGCGTCCGCAGCAGGGCAGGCCGCAATCAGACAAATATTCAGACAGAGCTCCGCGCTCATCCGGAAAACCCATGGAAAATCCTCAGGATAGGGAGGAGTATGTCTGGGTCCTTGATTATCTCCCCTATGGAAAAGCAGTTGATGGAAGCTCAGGTTTTCAGAAAAAGCCTCTTGTACAGGCTGTAGGAGATAAAAAATTTACCTTAATGGAACTTGTTCCAAAAAGCGGAGTAATTCCTGAGATCCAGTCAAGGGTTTATATCGGGCAGGGAGATAGAAACGAAATAGACCATGTTAAGCAGAGGATCGGCTATTCCGACCTTACAACAGGAGCAATTCTAGAATTGCCTTACATTCTTGAAGCCTGTGTAAGATACCAGGAAGAACGCTTCGTCAAGTTCTTTAATGATGCCCACTCGATCACTACGCGCCTGCATATGCTTGAGCTTCTTCCCGGGATAGGAAAGAAACTAATGTGGTCTATTATTGATGAGCGCAAGAAAGGGGAATTTAAGAGCTTCCAGAATATCCGGGAGAGAATTCCAAGCCTGCATGATCCTGCAAAAGTAATTTCGCACAGGATAGAAGA
Organism: uncultured Methanosarcinales archaeon; assembly: GCA_964520335.1. Taxonomy (GTDB): domain Archaea; phylum Halobacteriota; class Methanosarcinia; order Methanosarcinales; family Methanosarcinaceae; genus Methanosarcina. The sequence continues at coordinate 17,010 of CAZFNE010000008.1, forward strand.
AGAGTTAAAGGACGATTTTATCAAATACAGGCTATTTACAATTCCACCGCGCCGCCATAAGCCGGAATGAGGAGGGAACCTCTTCAACTTTTTTTTCCATACGTTTCAGGATCTTTCAGAGTGCCATTTAAAGTCATCTAAATAAATGATTATTGATTAAGCTTTAAAATATTATATTAGCCGATTATTTTATTTTCAGGAGGTATTCATTCTGGTTCGATCTCTTCTTAAGAAATATAACATCAAAGGGGGCATTTTTGACCAACATTTTCTTGTTGACACCGAATACCTGGATAGAATTGTCGATGCTGCTGAAATAAAACCTGAAGAAATCGTGCTTGAAATAGGTGCAGGCATAGGTAACTTAACTGAGAGGCTTGCAAGAAAGGCGAAAAAAGTAATTGCAATTGAGCTTGACCCTTCTCTGGTTAATGTGTTGCATGATCGCTTTAATAAAATAGAGAATATCGAAATTATCCAGGGAGATGCTTTAAAAATTGATTTTCCGGAGTTCGATAAGGTTGTCTCAAACTTGCCCTATTCTATCTCTTCTGAAATAACCTTCAAGCTGCTCAGATATAAATTCAAACTGGGAATTCTTATGTACCAGTACGAGTTTGCGGCCAGGATGGTTTCTCCTCCCAACTGCAAAGATTATTCCCGTCTGACTATTGATACGTATTATTTTGCGGCTGCCACCATTCTCATGAAAGTTCCAAAAGAGGTTTTCCAGCCTGCTCCTGAGGTTGATTCAGCAGTAGTCAAACTTGTTCCCAGGCCTGCTACTTTTGAAGTTCAGGACGAGGCTTTTTTCCTGAATTTTGTAGCCGCGGTTTTCAGTCAGCGCCGGAAAAAACTAAGAAATGCAATTCTGAATTCGAATTACATATTAAAAATTCCTGGGGTTAAAGAAGTTATTTCTCGACTTCCTGAGGACTTGATGAACAAAAGAGCTGAAAATCTGGCTCCCGAAGAACTCGCAGAACTTGCAAATCTAATTTTTAACGCCGGACTAAAATATTCTGATACTGAGTAAGCTGTAATAACCATTAATTATAAACTTTGGTGCAGTCATTTATTCGAAACCAATCCTTAAATTTAATTCTGGAAAATTTCTGATAAATTATGGTTGAAATTGAATATGAAAAAGTTCGGGTCAAACTTGGAGACTCTGACCTTGTTTATGAACCTGCAGAAGACTCTTTTTTACTTGCTGAGGCAGCTCTAAAGGAAGCAAAACCAGGAATGCGTATTCTTGAAATCGGGACAGGCTCGGGTTTTGTATCTGCTGTCCTCTTGGCAAATCTAAAAGACATTAACCTAACAGCGACGGAGATTAACCCGCATGCAGCTCTCTGTGCTAAAAGGAATGGAATACAGGTTATCAGGACAGACCTTTTCAGAGGAATCAAGCCCGAAATTCCAGAAACCAGATTTGACCTTATTCTCTTTAATCCTCCATATCTTCCTACCTGCGAGGAAGAAAAAGTCGAAGGTTGGCTGAATTATGCATTTGACGGCGGAGTAAGTGGAAGAGAAACCTTGAACCGGTTCTTAGACGAAGTTGGAGCTTATCTCAGGCCGGGAGGAAAAATTCTCGTTTTAATTTCTTCTCTTACGGGATTGGAAGATGTTTCCGAAAAAATGAACTTTTTGGGGTTCAGTGTTGAAATTTCAGGATGGAAAAAAATCTCTTTTGAAGAGCTAATCGTCCTTAAAGGGGAGTATCCATAGTCTTTATCTTTTAAAATTAATTAATAAAATAAAACAAAATAAAAAAATAAAATAAATACTGGAATAAAGCAGCAAAAGCCTAAAATATTAGATACTTATTTTAAATATGTCCACAGACATCAAGTTCTATATTAAATTCTTTCAAAGAATTAAAATTATTATGGAGATTTTTGATCCCAAACTCTATATCTTATCAGCGAACTAATATGGTCCCTAATATAATAATCAAAACTTACAATTTGCAGCGCTTTTATCTCAAAAGCGGTTGAATTGATTTAGCTGGAGATAAACACTGGATGTATTATGATGAAGCCGCAGATGCGGTTCTAAAAGCCCTGGATACTCCTGAAACAGGATTAAACTCAGGGGAAGCGGAAAATAGACTTGAAAAGTATGGAAAAAATGAGCTTAAAGAAGAAGAAAAAACTTCTATCATATCGCTGTTTCTTTCTCAGTTCAAGAGTTTTCTAATACTCATTTTGTTAGTTGCAGCGGCAGTTTCTGCTTTTCTTGGAGAAGGTATTGATGCGATTGTTATCCTTTTTACTGTTATCCTTGCAGGGGTACTGGGCTTTGTGCAGGAATACAGGGCCGAGGAATCTATAAAACTTCTAAAATCCTTAACCAGCCCGGAAGCTCTGGTGATAAGGGATGGAAAAGAAGTAAAAATTCCATCTGCCCAGCTTGTACCTGGAGATCTTCTGCTTTTGCAGGCCGGGGATAGAATCCCTGCAGATGCCAGGGTACTTGAAGCCCTTTCCTTAAAGATTGATGAAGCTCCTCTTACAGGAGAATCTGTCCCTGTAGAAAAAAACAGCGAGATTTTTCCTCCTGAAACCCCACAGCCTGACAGGAGAAACATGGTTTATACAGGAACCTCTGTTGCTTATGGGAGAGGAAGGGCTGTAATTACTGCCACAGGAATGAACACAGCTTTTGGGAAGCTGGCCGGGCTCCTGGGAGAAATTGAAAGGGAAAGGACTCCTCTTCAGCAAAAACTTGACCAGTTTGGACGCTGGCTCGGAGCTGCAACCCTTGTAGTTGTGGCTTTCGTAGCTGTAATAGGAATTCTGCAGGGCTTTGACCCGTTTGAAATGTTTCTCTGGGGGGTTGCTCTTGCTGTAGCTGCAATCCCTGAAGCCCTTCCTGCGGTTGTAACTGTAGGGCTTGCGCTTGGGGTCCGAAGAATGGTGAAAAGGCATGCCCTTGTAAGGAAATTGCCCTCCGTAGAAACCCTTGGGTCTACCAATATTATCTGTACGGACAAGACCGGGACACTTACGCAAAATAAAATGACCGTGGAAAAGATTTATGTCAACAGGGCCGAGCTAAGTGTTACTGGAAAAGGCTACGAGCCTGTAGGAGATTTTTTCAGGGGAGATGTCCCACTCTGCGATCTCAAAGAACCCTCATGTGAAGATACTCATCTTCATAGGTTGCTAGTTATAGGAACTCTCTGTAACGATGCCGGGCTTGTACAGGAAGAAGAGGGATGGGGTATTACAGGGGATCCTACTGAAGGAGCTCTTGTAGTTGCAGCGGCTAAACAGGGAATCTGGAAAAAACCTCTTGAAGAAAAACATACACGTGTCGGGGAAGTTCCGTTTTCTTCTGAGAGAAAAATGATGACCACTCTCAACATCTTTGAGGACGGCCTGTATGCCTATTCTAAAGGCGCTCCGGAGGTTATCCTTTCCGCTTGTACGAAGATCTTCTTTAAGGGCCAGGAACAGGAATTAACGCCTGAGATAAGAGATGAAATCCAGGATACTATTAACAGCATGGCTAGCGAGACCCTTCGCGTGATGGGGTTTGCTTATAAGCGAGTACCCGAGGATATCCAGGCTGAAGAAAGTGAAACCGACATGGTTTTTGCAGGACTCATGGGTATGCGTGACCCTCCAAGGGAAGAAGTGAAAATTGCAATCGACACATGCAAGAATGCCGGCATCAGGACAGTAATGATTACCGGAGACCATAAAACAACAGCTTTTGCAATTGCAAGGGAACTCGGGATTTTCCGGGAAGGGGATCTTGTCCTTACAGGTGTCGAGCTTGATTCCATGCCTGATAAAGAGTTTGAGGCTATTGTAGAAAGAGTTTCGGTTTATGCACGGGTTTACCCTGAACATAAATTAAAGGTAGTTGAAGCTCTCAAGAAAAAAGGCTATATTGTTGCAATGACAGGCGATGGAGTAAATGATGCCCCTGCCCTGAAAGCTGCAGATATGGGCATTGCTATGGGGATCACAGGGACCGATGTCAGTAAAGAAGCTTCCAGTATGATCCTGACTGATGACAACTTTGCCTCCATTGTATCTGCAGTCGAAGAAGGCCGAAATATCCTGAAAAACATCAAAAACTTCATTGCGTATGGGCTTACTGCTCACATAGGGACGGTTATAATCGTCCTTATCGGTGTCCTTAACTGGCAGATCTTGCCGGTTATTGCGGTTCAGATTCTCTGGATTAACCTGATCACGGATGGCCTCCCCCCTATGGCCCTTTCGCTGGAAGCTCCTGATAAAGGTATAATGCAGCAAAAGCCAAGAAATACAAAAGCAGCCCTGGTTACCAAAAAAATGCTAATAGCAAGCATGGGCCTGGCCTTAATTATTGCATTCCAGTCTCTTGGAGTGCTTGCCTGGGCGCTTGAGGAAGGGATTCCACTCCCGAAAATCCAGACCTTAATCTTTACCCTGATAGTAATGTCCTTAATGTTTAATGCCTTTAACTGGCGTTCAGACAGATACTCAATCTTTACGCTTGGAATATTCACCAATAAGGCCCTTATCTATGCGGTCTTGAGTACTGTAATCCTGCAACTGATAGTAATTTACATTCCAATTCTGCAGATTGCTTTCAGGACTGTGCCGCTTACGCTTTCAGATTGGGCAATGATTCTTCCATTAGCTTCAACAACTCTTATAGCTATGGAAATAGCTAAATTTCTGGCGAACAGAACACATAAGCATAGTTAAACAAAATAGGCATATTCAAAGGGACTTCTTAATTTAGTGAAGAAAGGATTTGCTAAAAAATCTTTTCTCCATTTCCTTTTCTTATTTTACCCATCTTGATCGGGATTTCAAGCTACAATTTTTCAGTAGTGGAATTAATCAATATTATTCCTGATTTTAATTTTATAAAAATGAAAACTTTATTGACGAAAAATTTCCTTTAGTCATATATATTATAAATACAATAAGTATGAGGCTATGACCTCGACACATAAGGAAAAAATCTCTGATCCTGAATTTATAGTTGGTATAGAGCCTCCTGCTGAAAGAAAGGAAAAAGCGCTCTGGTTTTTTTTTCGCAGACGTGAGATTCTCCTTAAAACTAACAAAAATCCAGGCATAATTCCAGAAGTTCTGGATCCTGCGGAACTTGGGCTATCCGGGATCAGGGAACAGTACCTGGGCACTCTTAATAGAGTTCATTGTTATTCTGTTGAGTTGCCAGAAGATATTCAGGCCCCTGAAGGCATGCAGTTTATGGATCTCAGGCAGGCATATTCAGAGATGAATGAAAGCTGTTTTACCCTTGCAAACAAAGCTGTCCAGGTTATGGAATGGGACAGGACAAATCAGTTTTGCAGTAAATGCGGGGAAAAAACTTTCCGAAAACCCGGGGAAAGGGGAAAAGAATGTCCTGACTGCGGAGAGCTTTTTTATCCCAGGATCTCGCCTGCCGTAATAGTTCTCATCAGGAAAGGCAATGAGATCTTACTTGCAAGATCGCCTAATTTTCCTCAGGCCATGTACAGTTTAATAGCAGGTTTCGTGGAACCTGGAGAATCAGCCGAGGAGGCAGTTGTAAGGGAGGTCAGGGAAGAGATCGGAATAGAAATTAAAAATCTCAGATATTTCGGGAGTCAGGCGTGGCCTTTTCCAAACTCGCTTATGATAGGTTTTACTGCAGAGTATGCCTCTGGGCAAATTAAGCCCGACGGAGTTGAAATTGAAGAAGCATGCTGGTTTTCAGCGGAATACCTGCCCGTTCTTCCGGGAAAAATCAGTATCTCAAGGAAATTAATTGATTATTTTCTAAAAGAAGACAGATTAGACGTGTAATGAGGAAATTTGTCTCATAAACAGGAATAGGAAAGAAAAAGCAGGATTGAATAAATAAACTAGAACAGATAAAATAAAGTAAAAAGAAATTGTAGCTAATTGATAAAAATAAAAGATAAAGAGTAAAATCTAGAGGAATAAAAGAAATTCCTGTTTTTACTTTATCTTTTAAGAATTATTCGTTTTTGCTCTTTTGCTTTAATTTTATGGCCAGGTCAACCCCAAGCCTTTTGCATTCCTGGATATCCTTCTCTGTGGGCTTATGCAGAATCCTGAGTACAGGATCTATAACCGTCATGCCCATTTCTCTCATTTTTTCAGCAATCAGGATCGGAGCTTCTCCACTCCAGCCGTAAGACCCAAAAGCAGCTCCAATTTTTCCTGCTGGATTCGTGGAGGCTAGCGTTTCATTCAGGAATTTTTCCATTGGTGCAAGCATCCTGTAATAGAAAGTAGACGAACCGACAGCAATTGCTTCTGCTTCATTGATCTCTTCGGGATCTACATCGTAAAAACTGACAGCTTTCACATCAATATTTTTTGACTCAAGGCCACTGGCTATAGCCTCTGCCATAATCTTAGTATTCCCTGAGGTACTTAAATAGACCACTATCGCTTTCAACTTTATCCCCCTTGATATCGGATTTGATCGTAGTGCCGTTTGCGAACAAAAAGTGAGCGATCTGGCAACAGACCATTTAACACATGAATATTTGCTTAAAGCCCAAGGCGATAAAAGGCAAAACCTGGAGCTTTCTCACTTTTCAATCCTGCATTAGTTATAAAAATTATTTTAAATAAGAGTTTCGTCCACATTCAGGTTGCTTTAAAGTGTGCAGGAGAGTGGGCTCACAAAAGGTCGGCTTCAACACGAATAGGCGCAATATAATTCACAACCTGTAAAGCTACACTTTCAAGAAATTTGCGGACATTTAAAGGAATGCTTTCTACGGTGTATGAAGCAAAATTTAAGCTGCCGATTATTTCTCCTCTATGTTTCATAGGAATTACAGCTACCGCAGTAATTTTTTCTTCCTTTATTAAATCTGCCATTCTATCGGAAAAAAAATCCAGATTATAAATAGGTTTTTCAGTCCAGATTTGTTGCCCTTCTGGAGAATCTATCTTGTACGTTGACACACTTTTTGCAAATGCGGGAGAAAGCCCTCTGTATGTAACCAAATTAATCTGGTCAAAGAGCTCGTCTTTCAGGTATATTCCCCCTGCATCTATTTCCTTTATTTGCAAACAGGCGTCAAGCACTTTGTTAAGCATAGCCTGCAGATTCCATATATTACTGAGCGAAATCCCAAGCTCTCTTTGAATTTCAAGCATGTTCTGGGCTTCTTTTCTTTCAGTAATATCAATAATTATCCCCTGAAAATGGACTGGATTTCCATTCTCGTCTCTCTGAATAAATGTATGCTCTTCAACCCACCGGATCTGGCCTGCACCTGTAATAATTCTGTATTCCATCTCAAAGGAATCATAGCCTTCCCTTACGGACTGCGAGAGGTTTTCAATAACTGCTCTAACGTCCTCTTTATTAATTAGATCTCCATATAGAATTTTTCCAGATGTGAAATCTTCTGCTGTATATCCGAACTGCGTGACATTTTCCGAAACGAACTCCGCTGGCCAGTTTTCCATATTCTTCCAGAGAAAGGCTACAGCCGGGCTTTTATTAATTATTGTCTTAAGCATTTTTTCAATTTCAACAGCTTTTCTTAGAGCTTCCTCAATATTTTTTCTGGGGGTTATATCCAGAACTATCCCCTGAAAATATGTTACTTGTCCGCCCCCATCTCTCTGAATAAATGTTCTTTCATTTACCCATCTCAAATCTCCGGCTTTTGTAAAAATCCGGTATTCTGAGTTAAAGCTAACTTCTCCCTTCCGAATACTTCTTTCAAGCTCGTCCTCTACTTTTTTGAGGTCATCTGGATGTATAATTTTTCCATAAACTATTCTTTGTGAAAGAAAATCCTCGATTGTATACCCAAACTGAATTACATTTTCGGAAACAAAAATTGCAGGCCAGTACTTTTCATTCTTCCAGAGAAAAACAACTGCAGGGCTATTATTGATTACTGTAGTCAGCATTTTTTGCATTTCAAGGACTTTTTCCAATTGCTCTTCACTTTTTTTCCTCTCAGTAATATCAAGCACTATTCCCTGAAAATGCGTTATCTCTCCATCCTTATTCCTGTAAATCGAAGTTCTCTGGTCCACCCAGCGCAGTTCTCCATTTTTGGTAATAATTCTGTATTCGATGTCAAATTCAGAGATTTTTTTTCCTATGTTCTTTCCAAGTTCTTCCCTGACTCTTTCAAGATCATCCGGATAAATAATATCGCTATAGAGTATCCTACCAGAAATAAAATCCTCAATGGTGTACCCAAAATTCCTTATATTTTCAGAAACAAATTCAGCAGGCCACTTATTTTTGTTCTCCCAGAGAAAAAGGACTGCCTGGCTTTTGTTAATTATTTTTTTAAGGGTTTCTTCCCTCTCCAGGGCGGTGTAAGAGCAATTTTCTCCGCTCCTTTTCAGATCCTCTGCCCTCATACCATTATTCTCAAAAGTTTCTTTTCTATCCAGATTTTTGCTTTCCATTTTCTCCACTCCTCACCGCAAAGGCCTGAGATTCAAGTAATATTTCTCCAGAAAAATTTATCTTTTATCTAAATTTATATTATATTACATTATATTATACTCCTAATCAATCTGTTTCTTCTTTTAACTAATTTATTCCTATTTTTTTCTATTTCATATTAATGAAAAAGGTAACGAGAGAATTTATACTTAGGAGAGCAGATTTTAAATTCCTTTATACTCATATTTATCCTGCTTATGTAAAGTTATATATAGTATGAGTAGGTAGTAAGATTCCGTATTCCCTAAAAGCTTAATATACTGATTGAACTATAAATCGAAAATGAGAATAATAAAAAGCTTAAATCTCTCATGAATCCCTTAATCATAAAGGCGGAATGGCTGAAAAGCCATTCATTAAATAAAAAAATTAAGCAATTTTAAGAATTTTCATAATGGTATATAAAGGCAATGCGGAATACAGAAAATGGCAAAAGTATAAAAATGGCACAAAAAAGCAAAAACAAAAGAAAATAAATGGCGAAAAGTATGAAGGCGGCAAGCCTTTATAATAAGTCTGCAGTGAGGAAATTTGCCTCACTGCGGCTTATAAAGTTCCTAGGAACTGAAATTCAGAAATAAAAATTACATCTCTAGGCTGTATCTATTTTCAATTATTTCTTAGTATTTTTCACTTTAGGCATATTTTTTATTTTAAGCAAGGATAATCATTTCTTTCTTAGCATATGCTTCTATTTCCAGTCTTATCATTGTTACGTGGATATTCCCAAAATTATCTGGAGGGTAAGCTCTTACGAAATATGTTGCTAATTCATTTATGAAATCTTGCCTGAGGCTTTCAGGAACTTTTTCAGTATAAGGGTGCCAGACTGAGGCAACCCATCCAGCCAGCTCATCCTTATCTTTAAAAGCCATATCCTTTGGATAGACTTCCAGTCGTCCTATTAAAAAACCCGCATTTTCAAGCCATTTCCTGTATTGCTCCGGGCTACAGAAACTGAAAGGAAAGGTAAAATTCTTGAAATAACAGCTCCATTCTACTTCCTTAAGCATTAAATCCGTTATCTTAAGCAGCTCTACAGCATTTCCTTTTGTTCCCATCTGGGCAAAGAGCTTTCCCCCTGGCCTGAGGCATCTCCAGAAGTTTTTCAGGGCAGCTTCAGGGTGTTTTACCCAGTGCAGAGTAGCATTGGAAAAAACAACATCGAATTCAGAATCAAAAGGTAAATCCGTTGCATCCATCTGCATGAAATTAAGAGACGGGAATTTCTCATGTGGGTAGTGCGCTTTTGCAAAAGTAAGCATTTCTTCGGAAAGATCAATACCAAGTACAGAGCCTTCTGGCAGGAAATTACAAATTTCCGCAGTGAGCAGCCCATCTCCACAGCCCGCGTCAAGAACCTTTTCATTCCCTATAAGATTTAATTTTGAAAGAAGTTCGTGCCCCCATTTTTTTTGAGGAGAAGAATTTGAAGAATAAAGTTCCGGGTCCCATCTATACATAACAAGAATTTACGCGTTTCCCAATAAATCGTTTTGGATTTCCAAAAATAGTGGGTAGTTGTAAAGTATCTGGATACTTCAAAATAAAAAGAAATTGTGAACGGGTGAACCCCTTCTTGTTTAAAAAATTGGTATGTGTGTTTGGGTGTGATCTTGTAGATGTAGCTTAGTGTAAGCCCGTCCACGGTCTTGTTCGCTATGCAATAATTCAAAGTCTTTACTAAGTATATAAATTTTTGCTTATTCTCTTTTAAATTGCCCTTTTGTCCGATTAGTCACTGTTAATAAAGATAAAAGAGTATCTATCTTTTACTTTTGCCCTTATGGATTGGAAATTAGTCTCTTTTCAAGGGGAAATTCTCATTTAATTACTATTTATATTTTCCTATCTATTCCTTTACAATATTTTTTATATTAAGTTTTAAATATTAAAAGAGTCATTACTTTTCAGTTCTTTTTTAGGAAATGTAGCTAATCAGGTCAGGTTCTTAGAATAGGTCATGTTTTTAGAATTAATCCAATCATTGCTATCTTTTTAGATAGTTGTGAAGTATTTTATTCTTTTTATTTTTCTCGTCCTTCAATTTCCAATTTTTATTTTACTTATGGTTTTTTTCTTCCCCAAGCTGTTTATACTATGAAGTTTTTTCCTATCTTATTTACTATAAACTTCAATTTCCATTTTCATCTAATCCTGAGGAGATTACAATGAGAAGTGCTATTATTAAAGAGGGGCCGGAACGTGCCCCTAACCGCTCGCTCCTAAAAGCTACAGGGGTTACAGATGCTGAAATGAGGAGGCCCTTTATTGCAGTTGTTAATTCCTGGAACGATATAATTCCAGGGCATATACACCTGAATAAGCTCGCAGAAGCAGTAAAAGCCGGAATAAGAAATGCCGGGGGGGTTCCTTTTGAGTTTCATACTATAGGGGTATGTGACGGGATTGCAATGGGGCATGAGGGTATGAAATACTCCCTTCCAAGCCGGGAAGTCATTGAAGACACAATTGAACTTATGGTAAAAGCTCACCAGTTTGATGGAATGGTGCTTATTCCCTCCTGTGATAAAATTGTTCCTGGGCATATTATGGCAGCAGGCAGGCTTGATATCCCCTCAATAGTCGTCACTGGAGGCCCAATGCTCCCTGGCTATGTGGATGACAAGTATACAGACCTTATTTCTGTTTTCGAAGGTGTAGGAGCTCACAGGGCAGGAAAACTTTCTGAAGCTGATCTTGAAAGGCTTGAAAACCTCTCCTGTGCAGGAGCCGGGTCCTGTGCAGGCATGTTTACTGCAAATACAATGGCCTGTATGACCGAAGCTCTTGGCTTGAGTTTGCCAGGCTGTGCAACCGCCCATGCTGTGGATGCAAAAAAGACAAGAATTGCAAAGGAATCTGGAGAAAGAATTGTAGAAATGGTCCGTGAGAACCTGACTCCAAGGAAACTCGTGACTCCCAAATCTTTTGAAAATGCCATAATGGTGGACATGGCGATAGGAGGCAGCACAAATACAACACTGCACCTTCCCGCCCTTGCACATGAATTTGGGATAGAGCTTTCTCTTGAAACTTTTGACGAGCTCAGCAGGACTACCCCCCATCTTATTTCCCTGCGTCCCGGAGGCCCGAATTTTATGCTGCATTTCGACAGGGCAGGCGGGGTTCAGGCTATCTTGCAAAGGCTTGCCTCTAAACTTGACCTAACCCAGCTAACAGTCAATGGGAAAACTCTTGGGAAAAACCTGGAAGAATTTGAAATTATTAATCCAAAACTCAATAAAGAAATAGTTGCAACCCTTGAAAATCCAATTCATGCCCAGGGAGGAATTGCAGTCCTTAAAGGCACCCTTGCTCCTGATGGCTCTGTTGTAAAACAAACTGCAGTTGACCCAAAGATGCATATCCATACCGGGCCTGCAAGAGTTTATGACTGCGAAGAAGACGCAATGAAGGGCATTCTCGCAGGTGAAGTAAAGCCTGGAGATATTGTGGTTATCCGTTACGAAGGTCCAAAAGGCGGCCCTGGCATGCGGGAAATGCTTGCAGCAACTGCAGCTATTGGAGGAATGGGTCTACTTGAGTCGGTTGCCCTGATAACTGATGGGCGCTTTTCAGGAGGGACTCGTGGGCCCTGTATCGGGCATGTTTCTCCTGAAGCAAGTGAAGGAGGCCCAATTGGGCTAGTGAAAACCGGGGATTTGATAGAAATTAATATTCCTGAAAGAATCCTGAACCTTAAGATCTCCGAAGAAGAATTTAAACGCCGAAAAGCTGCTTTTGTACCTAAAAAGAAGGAAGTAACTGGCTATCTTGCAAGATACCAGCGCTCGGTACATTCTGCTAATACCGGCGGAATAGTTGATTAAGTCTTAAGAAATATATTTTGCAAATAATTTTTGCAAAATACCTAAAGCTCTTTTTTATTTTTTCTCTCATAAAAGGTTTCAAGTGCCAGTTTAAAAAAGTTTTTAAAAGCTATTTGAAATTAAAATACAGAAATTAAAATATAGCTTCACCAGCCGTGAATTTCGCCTTCAGGATCCTCTTCAGTATTTCTGAAATGAAATTCTTTTTTTTCTGTGTCCTCTACAAATTCAAGCCTTTCTTCAAGACCTACTTTTTCAAAAGCAAGGGCATCATCCCCATCCCTTATAACAGGAAGGGTGTCAAGGTCTACATTGCCTCGAACTTTACTTTCCGGCAAAAAGGCTGTAATAATGAACCAATCGATATCGCCTACATAATCTTTACTTACATATCGACTCTGTCCTGGAGGAATTTTTGGGGCTTTCTGATGCATTTCGGCCCCATCAGCCCTGTAAGCCACAAACCTGACTGAATGTTTTGTTCTATTTGTTACTATTGTCAAATTTTCACTCCCTACCCCATAATTAGTTCTGTTTAATAATTTTAGATACGGTTAATTTGAATCATTCCAATAAGGTTCTCGTATATAATTAAGAGTTTTTATATTATAGATTTAATTCTGATAAGTAAATACTTTAGGCATTATTCTCGAAAATTCACATTATAGAAGGAAATTCCTTCCACTACTACAGCTAAAGTATATTTGTTATTAATGCCGTAAAAACTAAATTCTTAAAAATATTTTTACAGCTTCGGCTATTAAAAGATAAACTAAAAACAATCATGAAGAAAAATAAGAAGATTTTTTATAAATTCAAAAAGGGCATGTGAAAAAAGAAAATTAGACTAAAATATTCACAGGATGCCTGGAAGCAGGTTCTATATCAAGATCGGCTACTGCCTCAGAAATCATGATGTCGCTCATTGCAGCCATTGGGAAAATATACTTTGCATACTCAATAGGCCCATAGAGAATAAAGTCGCCTGCTGCTGCCTGTTGCAAACAGGAGGAGCCTATATCACAGATTTTATAAAGCACAGGATCTTTTTCCT
>CAZFNE010000009.1:0-6618 GCA_964520335.1 uncultured Methanosarcinales archaeon
AGTTTCATAGGGTCATCCCTATCTTTAAAAATTCCCAGGGAGATCCTTTCAAGGGCTTTAGGGGTATTTCTCATTGCATATGTGATTTTTATAACCTTCAATAAGGCCTTTAAGCTCAGCCAGAAGTTATCCGTAGCGATAACCGGCGGGGCCCTTACAGGGTTTTTTGCAGGGATATTCGGCATAGGCGGGGAAATAAATGCAGTAGCCCTAAGCGCTTTCAACCTCGAAAAAGCCGTTTACATCGCAACTGGTGGAGCAATATCTTTCGTGATTGATTCAACCAGAATAGTGACATATATTAGAGGGAGGACAGAATTAAATTCTTATATTTTATGGGGTTTTCTGGTTTTTGTGCCTGCATCTTTAATTGGGGCAATGCTCGGAAAAAAAGTAATTGAAAAAATTCCCCAGGAAAAGTTCAGGCGCTTTGTAGCAGTTTTTATCTTATTATTAAGCCTGAAACTGGTTTTATTTCCTTAATTTCAAAAATTTCGAGAATTTGTTTAAAATTATATATATTATTTCTTGAATGTCTTCTTTCCTGCAATTCCTATTTTTCAAAAAAACAGAATATCTCAAAAAAATTATCATTTTTGAGATGAAAACAAAATGAGGCTTGAGTAAAAGGATTGTCATAAAAATAATTATAATTTGCAAAAATATAGAGCAATAGAAAGCAATTTTCTCCTATTACTCTTATTATTTTCAAAGATACCTTATTTACAATTTCAAACTTATCAATGAACTCCAGACATATGAACCGTTGTGTTTGTCATCATATCGTGAGTCATATTTTCAGTCATGTTTTCCCCAGTTAGGCATGTATAGGCCTTCATCATCTGATCCATCATTTCCATCTGAGATTCGTTGGTTGCAGTACTTGGGTCCTTAATATGCATATCGTGCAGATCTATGGCTTTTTTCAGCCAGAAGGCAGCACAATCAAGATCTCTCTGGGAACTACTGATATTTTGATTCATCATACATGGGCAGTGCATCAGCCCATTATTCGAGTCATTTCCCATCATCATACATGGCATCATCATGGTTTTATTGCTTGAATTATTTCCCATCATCATGGACATGTTGCCAGCATGATCCCCCATCATGCGGTGACAGTACACCATTGTTCCGTTACTTTCATTAGCAGGATTTCCATGCATCATCATGCAATGCATCATCCCGTCAGTTGAGTTATTTCCCATCATACATGGCATCATCATGGTTTCGTTAGCGAAGTGATCTCCCATCATATCTCCCAGCATTGTCTCATTGCCAGCATGATCTCCCATAATCATACAGTGACAGTGCATCATATGCATCCCACTGCATGGGCAGGAAGCCATCATATTTTCTTGCCCTGCCATATTCATATTACCCTGATTCATCGGGTCTCCTGAGATGGGATTTATCAATACGATTAATATTATTCCTAAAAATGCCAGCATTACAACTGGTTTCATTATTCCGAATTTCCCCATATTATTCTCCTCCACGTTTGAATTCAGCAGTTTTAAGATGATTTAAAATGAATACTGCCATATGCATATTTATCCCATATCATAAAAATATTATTATAATAATATCAAACTGCTTTTTAAAAATAAAGGCATATGGCGTTTATTTCTGAGAATTTAAGAATTTAATATTAAAAGTATGGGTAAAAAGGAGGAAAAAATGCGGCAATTGGAATTTAACAGCCTCTCCCTTATTATTTTGCACTGTCAATTCTTTTTATGTTAGACACTTTTTATTTCTTCAAATTATTTTCAGTAATTTTTTCTTTTGAATATCTTATTTTTGCAATCTCAATTGGTAACTTCTCTTCACTACTGCAGGTTTTATTCTGCTCAAAGAACTACTTGATCAACAATATAAACCAATACAATTATTAGAATCAGAAAAGGATTCCAAAAAACATGTCCCAACATCACATACTATACATCCCTTCAATATCCTGTCTTCCGAAGTCAAAAGTGTAATAACCAGGCTCTCATAATAGTCTAAAAATTATCCGTTTTATAAACTCAAGCCAAAAATGTGTTTAACTTTTATTTTTTCGTAAGGATATATTTTAAAGAAGAAAATATAAAGAAAATTATAAAGTTCTGTAGCCTGCTTCCCGGACAGCAGATTTTATTTCTTCTATATCAGTTATGGTTTCTTCAAAATTCACGACTGCTTTTTTCTTCCTTAAATTTACATCAACTTCAATTACTCCCTGCACCGAAGCGATAGCTCTTCCTACTCTCATGACGCAGTGGTCACAGGACATCCCTTCAATGCTTAAGGTTTCCTGTACCATAATTTCACCCCCAGTTTTTTTGGTTGAAAACACAATTTCAGACTATATCTGCAAATATTAATTTGATTATTCTTTTATTAGAGACTTTTTATTAATTCAAAATAATTTTAACTCTTTTGAGTTAACTCTTTTAAATTAACTCTTTCGAATTATAAGGAGGAGAGCTATCAGGATTGAACCTGCAAATCCCACTACTCCAACCCAAGCGTATTCTACCCCGCTTATAAGTATATAGGTTGAGAGGAGCAGGAGAACAGCAAGATAAAATTCCTTTGAAAAAATACTTCTTTCTTTTTCCTTTTGTTTCATGGAAAGGAACTTATCGCCGGTAAGTTCCATTTTTTCGGCAACTTCCCTGATTGCGGCCCTTAATTCGGCTTTTTCATCTACTGGTTCAGTACTGAATTCTATGTGAAGAGCAGGCCCCTTTGGCTCGTTAAGTTTTTTATAGGCATCCATAAGTACGGGAATTGCAATCGTTTTAATATTGTACCTGGGGTCAAGTTCAAGGCAGACTCCTTCAATTAGAAGGATTGCCCTTTGCAAAGTTGAAAATTCCCCTGGCAGCCGGATATCATATTTCAGGCCCAGCTTGGCATAATTATCGCTTTGCCTGCCTTCAAGCCCGTAATTCTGGTTTGCGATCAGGTCGTCCATATCTTTCCTGAGCCTGCGGATGTCTACGTCGTCAGCCCCTGCCCCTCCGATTTTCAAGAAACCCTGGGTTGCTCCTTCGACATCCCTATTATTAATAGCATAATAAAATTCCAGCATATTCTTTTTGAGCTCATCATCAATGCTTCCAACAGCCCCGAAATCGATGAAAGCAATTGTATCGTTTTCTTCGACAAGCATATTCCCGCCGTGAGGGTCTGCATGGTAAAACCCATCAATATAGACCTGTTTGAGGTAACTTTTTGTAATAGTCCGCGTATACTCCGATTTCTTGCTCTGCGGAATCTGCATGTCAATGGCGTCTTTTATCTGGATTCCCTGGATAAATTCCATTGTGAGGACGTTTGTCGAACAGTAATCCGGATAAATTTTAGGTGCGGAAACATTTTTTACATTCTTGAAATTGTCTTCAAAACGCCTGATATTGACAGCTTCAATTCGAAGATCAACTTCCCTTGTGAGCATTTCCCGGATTTCCAGCAAAAAAGCATCAATATCGAAATTTCTTCCTACTCCAAGCAGTTTTTTCATTACAGGCTTGAAGTCATCAAGGATAGAAAGGTCGATATTAATAAGATCAATAAGGTTCGGGCGAAGGATTTTTACGGCAACCGGCTTGCCGTCAAGAACTCCTTTATAAACCTGGGCAATAGAACCGCAAGCAATAGGGTCTGTATCAAAGCTGTCAAAGATCTCAATAAAGGCTTTTGCCCTTCTTTCTCTTGAGGCCTTTAATTCCGCTTCGGTTTTCTTCCGCTTCCTTTCTTCTCGTGTCTGGTATTCGCAAATACATGCAAGGTCAAGGGATTCAGCCATTTCCTCAAAAGGCATTGGCTTAACCTTATCCTGCAAGTTTGCCATTTCTATGACATAAGGCTGGGGTACAAGATCAGGCCTCTTGCTCATTGTCTGGCCCATTTTGATAAAAGTCGGCCCAAGTTCCTCAAAAGCCTGCCTGAGTTTTACTGCGGTTTCCCTGTTTTCAACATCAAAAGAGCAGGTACATTCAGGATTGGAAATATAATCAGTACGCAGGTCCCTGTAGAGTTCAGGGATCAAGTTGTATTTTAAAAGAACTCCTGTAACCTCAAGATAGCGCTTTGTTTTCCCCAGCATCCTTTAGAAATAAGTATTTCTTGCTTAATAGAGTTTCTTCAGGCTCAATCTAAAATATGAAGTTTTTATGTTCTTTTTAGGGATCAATTTACTTGATCAGGCAAATTAATGTTTTAAATTTTAATTATTTGAAAAATATAAAACCAAAAACGTCTCAAGGTTTTGCTCGAATTTTCCGAAAAACATCCTTAAAAGCCAGTTTTTTTGCTTCAAGCACTGTGAACCCGGCCTTTTCTACATTCGCTACCGTGTATCTATTTGCATGGTCCCCAAGCAGGAAAAAAAAGATAGGATTAACTATATTCTCAACCCAGGCAATGAAAGGGTAATTGCTGTGCACATGCTCAAGGGCTATAAGCTGTCCAGACGGTTTCAAGACTCGCTTCATCTCGCGAAGGGCTTTCACAGGATCTGAGATTGTACACAGCACGAAAGTACTGACCACATAATCAAAGGTTTTATCCGGAAATTCCAGGTTCTCGGCATCCATGCGTAGAAGCGTAACGTTGCTCATATGCTCGGCTTTTTCTCCAGCCCTGTCAAGCATCCCAACACTATTGTCTATTCCTGTTATAAAACAGCCAGGAGGATAATATTTCAGATTCCTTCCGGTCCCTACTCCTATTTCCAGGACTCTTCCACTCAGATTCGAAAGCGCTTCTTTTCTCCATTTCCCGAAAAAGAAAAACTCAAGGGGAGAATCGATTATCTCATAAATAGGAGCAATCCGGTTATACTTTAAAACTGAGGATTTCTTCAGATTGGAGGACATCGAAATCAATTCCCGTGCTACGAGATCAAATAAATCGGGGACTAAATTTTGTTTAATAATAATATTAAAAATCCCTGTATAAAATTCTAATGTTAAAGAAAAACTCCTAAAAAACCGATTCTTATTTAAGGCTTCAAAGAAATACCAGCAACAAATTTTCAAATTATAAAAAGGCATTTAGAGCTTATTTAAAAATTATTTCGAGATAAAGAAAATCCCTTATTTAAAGAGAGGAAACCTGATGAGTAATATCTTACGCAGAGGCAGGCTCGAAGCCACTCAGGATGAGGAAATTTTACGGTACACCTCCTCAATGGAGGCTGATAAATGGATTTTTGAGGCAGATATTTTAGTTGACCTTGCACATACAGTGATGCTAAGGGAACAGGGGATCATAAATGAGGAGGACTGCAGCAAAATCCTTTCCGGACTTTTAAAAATCAGGGACAAAGGGATGAAAAAGCTCGATTTTACTTATGAAGATATTCATATTTCCCTTGAATCCACACTTATAGATATTGTCGGAGAAGATGTGGGAGGCAGGATGCATTCCGGGCGCTCCAGAAATGATGAAGTTGCAACCTGCATCAGGCTAACCCTCCGAGAAGAACTCCTTGGTTTGCTCGAAGAAATTTTTCTGCTTCGAAAAACCCTGCTCACTTTTGCAGGAAAATATACGAATACTCTCATGCCCGGATTCACACATTTGCAGCATGCCCAGCCTACTACCCTTGCACATCACCTCTGTGCGCATGAGGCTGCTTTTACTAGGGATTTCTACAGGGTTCAGGATGCCTTTTCAAGAGTAAATCTCTGCCCACTTGGGGCTGCTGCATTTGCTTCCACAGGTTTTAACCTTAACAGGAAAAGGACTCAGGAGCTTCTCGGATTTGAAGGGCTGCTTGAAAATTCCATGGACGCAGTCAGCAGCAGGGATTTTCTTATCGAATGCGCCTCGGTTTTTACGAACCTGATGATAAACCTCAGCCGGATGGCTGAAGAAATCGTACTCTGGACTTCTTCGGAATTTAATTTTATAGAACTGGACGACAGATATGCTTCAACATCCTCGATAATGCCGCAGAAAAAAAATCCGGATACTGCCGAACTCATGCGTGGAAAAACAGGGGTAGCTGCCGGAGCTCTTATGGCTTTGATCACGATTTGCAAAGGCCTGCCTTTGAGTTATAACAGAGATTTGCAGGAAGCAACCCCAAATATCTGGCGTTCGAGCGAAACAGCAAGGGCGTCTGTAAGAATAATGGAAGGGACAATAAAGACTTTAAAAGTTCATCCTGACGTGCTTGCAGCGCAGTCAACTACAGGTTTTACAACTGCTACCGAGCTTGCTGATACTTTTGTCCGGGAAACCGGAATTCCTTTCAGGACTGCACACCAAATAGTCGGCATGCTGGCAAAAGACGGGGAAAAACCAACGCTTGAAGATATCGATTCAGTATCTGAAACCGTACTCGGGGAATCCCTTTCAAGTAAGGGCCTGACTGAAACTATGGTAAAGGAAGCCCTTTCCCCGATTTTAAATATAAATAGAAGAAAGATTCTTGGCGGGCCTGCACCTGCAGAAATGCAAAATTACCTTTCAAAAAGACAGACTGAACTTGAATTAAACAAACAGGAAATTGTAACTCTTAAAGACAGCGTTGATTCTGCTTTTGATACCCTGTTTGCAACAGTTGAGCAGTATAGAAAAGCTTGAATAAGCTTGAGTTGCTTGATAAGCTAGTGT